>JADGRD010000208.1 GCA_017881285.1 Pseudomonadota bacterium
ACCAATTCGGAGAAGCCGTGCGCGAGCCTCGCCAAAGTCCATGCGTGGACCTCGTCGCGCCACATCTCGTGGTGGGCGTGCATCCAGATGAGAAAGGCCAGGTAGGGGAGGCAAAGTAAGAGCGTGAAGGTCCACCCGGTTTCCCGATCCTTGGCGAGCAGCCGGAGCACGCGCGGCATGGTCATGGGTCGTAGACGGAAATGCATGGAGTTAGGACAGGGATGCAGCTTAGAGGCAACTCCAGTCCCCAAACCGCGGGAATGCGTGGGATCCGAAGCAACCTCATGCTACGGGCACACCGGCGCCGAGACGCGAACCGCCTGGGCGAAACAAGTGATGGTCTGGCCATTGGCCGACAGCGGGGGACAGCTCGGCGCCGTCCAACACAGATCGCGCGTGGCGCCCGCCTCGCATGCGGCGATCACGCGACCCGAGGGCTTCGACAGGTAGTCGAGCCGCAGCCGCGTGCCCGCCAGAGTGCCGGCGCCCACGATGCCGTCGACCTGCGGCCTCGCCGGCACATCCCCGTTGAGCGAACGGATGACTTCGCTGGTCTCGCTCACCACGGCCACGCGGAGCGAGCCGCCCAATTCGATATACGGCCGGGTCGAAGCCGCCGAGCTCCCACTCGCGTCGCAAGGCTGGAAACACGCGCCGTTGTCCTGGTTGGCCAGCACCCACTCGATCCGCCGCGCGCGCGCCAGCTCGGTGCAGGCGCCCAGCCACGAGCTGTCGGTCGTGCCCTGGAAGAGCGCGAGCCGCGGCAGGTCGACGAAGCGTGCCACCGTCGCGGTCGTGGCGAACGGCGTGTAGAGCTCGCCGGCCGTGCCCGCGTCCGCCGCGACCCCGAGCTGCGCGGCCACGCGCCGCCAGGCGGCATCGCTGAGGATGAGCGGCCCCTCGCCGGTACCCACCGAGAGCATCACGTCCTCCCCGCTCGCCTTGAGCGCGACCTCGCCGTGGGCGCAGGTTTCTTGCGTCTCGGTCGTGGCGAAAGCGCGTGACGCCGCGCACGCCGCGAGCACGATGCGAGAATTGGGCAGGGACAGCGAGGCCTCGCCGCCGACCTGGCCCGCGGAGGCGCCGCCGCGCGGCTCGAAATGCAAAGCCGCCAGGCCATCCACGGCGAGTTGGTCGTCGGTCCCGGGAAAGCTTGGCCAGAGGGTCATGATCGCGGGCTGGGCCGCGTCGCGCGGCAGAACCAGGCCGACCGAGAAATTCGCGAGCAGCGGGCCGCCCATCACACCCGCGGGCTGCGTCGCGGTGTCGCCGACGAAACCGGGACAGATGTCGAACAGTCCGACGTTGCGGAAGGAGGCGCGCAGGGGCGTGGCGGATTGCCAGTTCGCGCGCAGGTTCATGTCGCCGGTGTAGGTCCAGCCCGCGACCGCGCCGGCCGCGCAGCCAGCTCGGCCCAGGCTGTTGATGGGGAAGGCCGTGTCGACGAGCAGGGGCTCGATCCCCGCCACCGTGCTCACAGCCGCGAGCAGCCCGCCGGTCGTCGCTCCGCCCGGCTCGATGGGCGCCCGCGAGAGCTGGATGGGCTCGAGATCGTGATCGAGAACCTGGTCCGAACCGCACGCGGCGAGCAGCAAGAGAATGACTGGACAGCGGCGCATGGTCTCAAAACCCGAAGTTGGTGTAGACAGAGAGGGCCTGCCGCCACATGTGGTAGGTGCCCGCGGCGCTGGGACGGGCCTGGCCGTTGCTCTGCGCCTGACACGCGGGATTCGACAGATCGCCACCCGCGGACGCGCAGGCCGAAACGGCCCGGGGATCGAAGACGGAGGTCCCGGTGTCGACGGGAAACATGTAGGTGAAGGCGTAGCCCGCGCTCATGCGCACCTGGCGCCACACGCGGAACTCCACGGCCACCGAGGGCTCGACCTTCGATCCGTCGATGGCGGCGGCGCTGACGCGGCTGGCCGGCACGGCGCTGGTTTCCAAGCGCAGAGTGCCGCCCACGCGAAAGTGCTTGTCCTCGTATACGGCGCGCCCGCGCACGTCGAAGCTGTCGGTGAAGCCGCGGTAGAGAACCACGTGGTCGGGGATGCTGTTGCCGAGCGCGGTCTGCGCGGCCGGGCCCGCGACCAGGACGGTGATCTCGTCGTGGGCGCTGTTGCGCAGCCAGCGCACGATGCCCGTGGCCGACCAGTGGGAGGTGGCTTGCCAGGTGGCGCCCAAGGTGTAGATCGACGGCAACCGATAGCGTATCTGCCCGGCCAGGCAGCCGGGCGTCGAGGCGGGGCACAGATCGCCGGCCGCGCCGCCGGGCGGGGTGATCTGCGTGTTGTCCATGGACAAGCTGACCAGGCCCGCGGTTCCAAGCGGCGCGGTGGTGTAGGAGAAACCCAAGGACAGGCGGCCGCGACGGTACTGAGCCCCGAGCGACAAGAAATACGACGGAATCTGGATGCCCCGCGAGGCGAGATCGTAGCGTGCCGCCATGGCTGTATTCTCGATGCTGCCGCCGGCGCCGCCCAAGGCCGTGTCCTCGTCGAAAACCAGATGCGCCGAGGGAAAGAGCGCGCCGGTCGCGACGCCGATCTGGATGGACTCCGAGGCGTGGATGGCCAAACCGATAGCCACCGCGGTGTGGTCGAAGCGCGTGCTGACCAGATGGTAGCGCGTGGGCAGCTCGCCAGCCCCGGTCGGCTGCATGGCGAGGCTGGATGAAAACGGCGAGTAGAGCGCGAGTGCGATGCCGAAACGGTGGCCGATACCGGCGCCGACGGCGAAGAACCCGCCCGGTCCGGGCGGCCAGCGGAAAGGCTGCAAGGTGCCGCTGCCCGACGCCCTGGGGAAGTTCGTCGAACCGGGATTCGCCCCGGTGGCCGGATCGATGGACGCGCGGTCCACGGATACCGACGTCGACTGCCATGCTCCCCCCAGCATCACCTGCAGCCCCTGCAACAGGCCGAGACCGGCGGGATTCCAGTACACCGAGGCGAGGTCGCCGGAGGTGGGGCCGGAGAATCCGGAATCCGCCACATGGGCATCGTCGAGCGGCCCGGCGAGCACGCGGGCGCAGAGAAACGAGGCGGCCAGGACGGCCAGGTGGCAGCGAGAGGGAAGCACGAAACCAGGAAACAGTATCGCGCCCGCCGCCTCCCGTCGACCGTTTGTGGGCCGGCTGGGAAACCACGTCTACCGGGGCGGACTTTCCCCACCCGCCACCAGCGTGTGGCGCGATCGGCCCGAGCAGTGCTAACGTTCTACCGTGGCTGGGTTCCGGCTTGGTGTCTCCCCGCGCGACGGATGACCTTTTGGCAGCGCCTCTCTTCTCCATCATCGTTCCCACGTTGAACGTGGAGTCTGTGATCCAGGCCTGCCTGGCCAGCATCACGGCGCAGACCTTCCCGGATCTCGAAGTCGTCCTGGTCGATGGTGGGTCGACCGACCGGACACTGGCGATGGTGGCAACCTGCGCGCCGGCGCTGGGCGGGCGCCTGGCCGTCCACGCTGGCAAGGATGACGGCGTCTACGATGCGATGAACCGCGGGATCGAGCGCGCGGCCGGGGGATGGCTGCTCTTCCTCGGCGCGGACGACACGCTCCATGGCAACGACACGCTGGCGCAGGTCGCCGCGTTCGTTCGCGGCAGCGGCACCAGCCACCTCGTATACGGCGACGTGGTGATGCGCAGCAGTTCCTCGCGCTACGGCGGCGTCTTCGATGTGGATCGGCTGCTCTTCGCGGGGAACCTCTGCCACCAATCCGTGTTCTACCGGCGCGAGCTCTTCACCACCATCGGCCCCTACAACCTGCGGTACCGCATTTGGGCGGACTGGGATTTCAACATCCGCTGCTTCGGCAATCCCGCGCTGGTCACCCGCCACATGGACCTCGTGGTGGCCGACTACAACGATACCGGCGGGCTCAGCATGCAAGAGGATCCAGAATTGAGAAAGCGGCTGCCCGTGTTCATCCTGGCGGCGGCCCAGCAAACCTGGACGGAGAAGCTCGGGGACTTCATGGGCAAACTGCGGCCCGGGCAGGGCAAGCGCGGCAAGTAGCCGCGCGGACGCCAGCGCTAGGTTGCGGTAGGAAAGCCATGGACCAAACGTCCCACGATGCGCCGGCGTTTCGGCGGTGGCTCGCGCGGATGGCGCCGCTCGTGTTCCTGGCCACCGCCGCGTGCGTCGCCTGGCGCATCACCCGGGGCGTGGATTTCACCGACGAATCGTATTACGCGATCTTCATCGACGAGTGGTTCAAAGAAGGGATCGCTCGCACTCCCTTCCTGGTGCTTCACCAGGTCAGCGTCCTCATCGTCTATCCGGCGGCGCTCGCCTACCGGGCACTGGTCGGTTCGTCGACGGGACTCATCCTTTACCTTCGCTGCCTGTACCTTGTGGGGTCCATCGTTTCGGCGCTGGCCGTCGTGCGATTCTTGCGGCAAGCGGGCACCGGCTCGGTTCGTTGGCTCTCCGGCGCACTGCTGGTCGCGTTCGTGCCCTACGGCCTGCCCGCGCCTTCCTACAACACGATAGGCAGCCAGGCCTTGCTCCTGGCCTGCGCCACCTTCGGCTCGGCCGTCCTCGCCGACGAGCGGAAGCAACGCACCTGGGTCCTGCTGGCCGTGTCCGCGGCCTCCTGGGCGCTGGCGGTGATGGCGTATCCGTCGTTGCTGCTGACGCTGGCCGTGCTCTTCGCGTGCGCGGCCTTCGTCCTCCGGCCGGCACGCGCTTTCACGCTGACGTACCTGTCGTTCGCGGTGGGCGCCCATGTCGCCGCGTGGGGGCTGGCCTTCGGGATCTTCGGCTACCGGCGAATCGTCGCCAGCGTGGTCTACCAATCGCAAGTCGTATCAACATTCAATGCGCACGATGCGCTCGCGCGGCTGGCGGAGATCCTCCCGCGCGGTCCAGGGTTCGCGCTCGTGCTCTTGCTCGCGGCCGGGATGGGCGGGGTTCGCCACAAGCTCCCGGTCGCGGTGGCGGCCAGCATCGATTCGCTTCTCTTTCTCAGCGTGCTCTTCGGGCCGCCCGCCCTCTTCGTCGCGTCCCACGATGCCGTGATGATCGCCCTGCTCGGCGGACTGACCGTCTTCGCCGGGTTGCGCCGCGGGGCCGATCCGCGCACGAAGCTCATCGCCGTGCTCTACGCGGTGTCGTGGGCCGGTGGCTTCGGCATCGCCGCCACCGCGACCCTCGCCTTGTACAAGTTCTCCCTCGGCGCCCTCCTCGCCGCGATGATCGCGGTGACCGCCAGCGCCGAGCTGGGCATCGCCAAGGGGCGTCCGCGCCTGGCCCTCGTGCCGGCGGCGACCCTCCTGGCGGTAGTCCTCGCCACCTCGATGCAGTCGTACTATGGCGAATCGCCGTCGGCCAACAAGGCCGGCCGCGTTCGCATCGCGGGCGGCGCGTTCGGCGGCTTGGCGGTTGCCGACAACGACGCGAGGCTGATCCACATCGCACGCACTGCTCTCGGGCAGCACGAACGGCCGGGGGACACCATCGCCGTGCTCGGCCGTTTCCCGGGTCTTTACCTACTCAGCGAGGCGCGCGTTCGCGCCTTGTCGCCTTACCCACTCACCAACCTGGCGCAGCCCGCCGCCCGGATGGCGACCCACGCTCATTACGCGATACCGGCGAACCGGCCATCGCTCGTGATGGTGCACAAAGTTGTGCAATTCCCTCTCATCAACCCATTCGATCCGGACTTCGACCGTTGGTACGAGCTGCGGCAGAGCTACCCGACGCCGTTCGGCTCCCTGGAGATCTATCGTCGCCGCGACAGCTAAGGCATCGCGCCGGCCGCCTGCATGGTTGCCACGAGCACCTGGCCCACCGCGCGCCGGCGCTCCCGGCCCGCCGCGATGAGCGTCAAGGCATCCTTGCGGTCGCTGCGAGGATGGACGACGTGGTCGAGCATCAGGCCAGCCAGGGCGGCGGCATTCGCCGGATCGAAGAACTGGAGCGACAGCCCCATGCCGTCGATCTCCCGGTTGACGGGAATGTCCGAGACCAGGGCGGGCACGCCGAGGGAGACGGCATCGTACACGGCACCGCCGCCCGGACCGCCCTCGAAGAGGGTGGGCTGGATGACCGCCAGGGACCGCCTCATGATCTCGATCTGATCGCGCTTGGGAATGTAGTCGAGGATGCGCACGCGGGCGGCGATCCCACTTTCATCGAGAAAGCGCCGCAGGGACGGGAAGTAGCTTGGATCCCGCGCGTCCACGGTGCTGCCCGTGCACACCACGCCGACCTCGCCGGCTTCGGGCGCGGGCGCGAGGAGTCGCAGCGCTTCGAAGACCAGGCGGTGGTTCTTGTGCGTCCAGAACTGGTTCGAAACCAGAAAGTAGCGCGGGGGCAGGTCGTAGGGTGCCAGCCGGGCCGGCTCATCCGCGAACCAATCCGGCATGGGCGAGGCGCCGAAGGGCAGCGGCACGAACCTGGCGCCCTCGCCACCCAGAAAGCGCCGGCAATCGCTGGCCACCGATCGGGAATTGACGATGACGTGGCGGGCGCTCTTGGCCATGGCGGCAAAGCGCGCGTCGCGGACATCGCGATCCGCGGCGCTGAAC
>JADGRD010000209.1 GCA_017881285.1 Pseudomonadota bacterium
CAGGCTCAAGCTGGGCCAGGGTGGCGCTTGCTGCCTTAGCGGCCTTGATGGCATCGAGCATGTCGACGAGCGCATTGCCGGCACGGGCGAGCAATGCGAAGTGGCGATCCTGGATGGTCACCACGCGCTTGATGATGTCTTGCTCGGGGTAGTGGTGGCACTGCTGGCAGGCGCGGTTGACATTGGTAAGCGGCGAGCGTACCCAGTGATCGGAGACCTTGAGCGCGCCCTCGCGCATGTAGGGCATGTGGCAATCCGCGCAGGCCACGCCGGCCTTGCCGTGGGTACCCTGGTTCCACACTTCGAATTCGGGATGCTGGGCCTTGATCACCTCGGCGCCCGTCTCGGCGTGCTTCCAGTCGTAGAAGCGATGACCGTCCTCGAACTTGTAGTTGTCGTAGGTGGACTCGATCTCCTCGACCTTGAGGCCGTTCATCCACGGGTAGAACAGCGTGGTCTTGGGTCCGCAGTAGTATTCGACGTGGCACTGCCCACACACGAACGACCGCATCTCCTGGCGGGTAGCATCGCGGTTGGGCTCGTAATCGGTAATGCCCTCGTGGGCCTTGAGCGCCTTGATGCCGCGGATGAAGCCCGGCCGGGTCACGCGCAGTTGCATGGACTTCGGGTCGTGGCAGTCGACACACGAGACGGGATGCTTGTGACCCGACTTTTCCAGCTTGGCGCTGGCCTCCCAGTAGTCGAGCTTGCCGATGGCCTCGAAGCCCTTCTGGAGCTGCTCGGCGGGAGGCGCTGTGGGGGCCAGCTCGGCCCCGGTCTGGCGGTAGAGCGGAATGATTGAGGCGTGGCAGTGCAAGCACGAGCCCGGTTGCTTGCGCTCCTTGGTGCGCTTGGTGCCTTCTTGGTCGGTCAGCATGAACGCATGTCCGCGCCGATCGCGGTAGTCGATGGCAAAGGCGTAGCCCGCGAACATGCGGGTGAGCCAAGGGGTCTTGTCCGCCTTCTCGGGCGGCGGCATGGTCTCCGATGCCGAACCGCCTCCGTACTTGGTGCGCGTCGGGATGACCGTGCGCAGGTACCCTTCATATTCGCGCGGCCAGTTCTTGCCCAATTCGGCCGGATCGGTGGTGTCGGCCGTGACGTCCACGAAGCGTAGGTAGGGATTCTTGGCCTCTTGTTTGCGCTGGAAGATGTTCACCAGCAGGCCCGCGATGACCGCAGTGGAACCTGCGACCACGATGATGATGGCGACGAGCAGGGTGATCTTGGGTCGGCGTGGCGTCGGCGCTTTGCCTTGGGTGCTTGGGTTATGGTCAGTCATGCATCACCTAGTGGAGTGGATGGGGCTCTCGATGGGATGAATTCATCGCACGGGTCCGTGCCCGACCGAGCTGTGGCAGTGCACGCAAGAGACGGCGTTCGCGTCGGTCGTGCTGCCCGCCACGATGTCGTGGACCAGGCCGCTGTGGCAGCCCAGGCAGGCCTCCTGAAGAATGCGCGAGTTGTGCGGCTTGATCATGATGGGCTCGTGAAAGTCCTGGAAGGTGAAACCCTTGGAATGGTGGTAGCCGTTGACGGCCTTGGCCACGAGCTTGGGCACCAGGGCGTGGGGTAGGTGGCAGTCCACGCAGCCGGCCACGATGTGGTGGCTCGACTTGACCCATGAATCGTATTCCGGATTCATGATGTGGCAGTTGGCGCAGGACTTGGGATCGGTCCCGAAGTAGGACAGGCCCTCGGCGTAGATGAAGGTGAAGAGCCCCAGGCCGAGCAGTACCCCAGCAGTGATGGCGGCGAAGACGAGCGCTTTCTTCGAGAAGGGGAAGGTCACCGGAGTTTCTCTTTGGCCCAAGCCGCACTGCCTGTCAACCGCACGCGCCATCAGCCGACGGCCCGGGCGGGGAAAGTCCGAACGCGCGGACTGTGCTAGTTTGACGGGGTGGTGTCGGTTCTTTGCAAGCTGTCCTTGGCCGGGGTGGTGAGCCTTGCCCTCGGGGCCTGCGCGACGACTTCGCCGCCCATTACCAAGTTGGTGGGCGGCCGCCAGATCGCCACGCGCTCGGTCGATCCGGACGCCTACGAACATGTGAGCCGGGCCTTGCTCTACGAGGAGCAGGGGCACTGGCAGGAAGCGGCGGCCGAGATCCGGCGCGCCCTGGTCCTCGACGACGACGCCCCGGAGTTGCACGCGCACCTGGCCGAGTTGCTCGTGCGCCTCGGGGACCTCAAGGAGGCGGCGGCCGAGGTGCGCGCCTCGCTCAAGATCGCGAACACGGCGCGCGGCTTGCTCGCCGATGCGCATGTGCGGCAGGCCCAGGGCGATTCCGCCGGCGTGGTGGCCGCCCTGCGCCGGGCGACCGCCGAGGTCGAGTTCCAGGCCGACGACGACGAGGCCGAGGATGTCTATCTCGAGCTGGCCGACGCGGAGTTGCAGGTGCTCGACGTGCCGGCCGCGCAGGCCACCCTCGAGGCCCTGACCCAGGCGGAACCCGGCTCGGGCGCGGGACACATGCGCTTAACCGCGGTCTACTGGGCCCAAGGCGAGATGGCGAAAGCCGAGGCCGAGCTGCACAAGGCCCTGGCCGAGGAGCCGAACCAGATCGAGGCGCTGGCGGCGCTGGCCTGGATCCACACGGCCACGGGCCGCAACGACGAGGCGCGCAAGGCCTTCCGCGAGGCCCTCGACAGGTCCGAGGGGGCGCCGGAGATTGCCGCGGCCTTCGCGCGCTTCCTGGTCGGCAGCGGTAGCGGCAAAGAGGCGGAGCAGCTTGCCGACGATCTGGCCGTGCCCCAGGGCAGCCTCGACAGCGAAACCATCGCGGCGCGGGTCGAGCTCGAGCGGTCGGCGCGGCGTCTCGATCGCGCCCTGGCGATGCTGGCCCAGGCGAAGGAGCAGGGCATCCCCGAAGATCAGAAGAATCGCTTCTCGCTGACCCGGGCGGCGCTGCTCAAGGAACAGGGCAAGGCCGCGAAGGCCATCGCGGCCTTGCGGGAAGTGCCCAAGACTTCGCCGCTCTACTTCGAGTCGCGCCTGCGCGCGGCCGAGCTGCTGCGCGACAGCGGCAAGTTCGCCGACGCCGTCCGCGCGGTCGAGGAAGCGGTCCCGCTGGCGAGCGGGGAGCGGGACACCATCGAGATCGAGGCCGGCGTCAGCCTGGCTCTCGTCGACGAGAAGCGCGGTGATGCCGCGGCCGGCGCCGCGCGTCTCCAGAAGCTGCTGGAGCGGCATCCCGGGGAAAACCGGGTCGTCATGACTTTGGCCGCGATCGAGGAGCGGCGCGGAAACTGGCAGCGCGCCCTCGACCTCGTCGAGCGGCAGCTTGGCAAGCACCCGGGCTCGGTCGAGTCGCTCAATTTCTGGGGCTTCGTGGCGGCCGACCACGGCCACGCCCTGGAGCTGGCGAGCCGGCGCCTGCAGGCGGCGAACGCCATCGATCCGGGCTCCGGCGGGCTCATCGACAGCCTGGGCTGGGTGCGCTTTCGCAGCAAGGATCTGGCCAAGGCCGGCATGTTCCTCGAGCAAGCCGCCCGCCTCGAGCCCACCGATCCCGAGATCCAGTGGCACCTGGGCGAGGTCTACGCCGAACGCAAGGAGAGCGAGCGGGCCGCGGCGACCTTCCGGCGCGCGCTCGGCCTAAGCCCCGACGAACGCCTGCGCCGCAAGCTGGAAGACAGCCTGGCCAAGGTCGGGGGCAACCGGCTTTCGGGGAAGTGAGAATGGCTTTTCGCCACATGGTGAGGCTGGCTGCCATCCTTGCGGGGGTCGCGCTTGCTCTCGTCACGGGCTGCGCGGGCGCCCGGTATGCGAACCGGAGCTACCCGCCGCCGACGGCGGACGAGTTGCTGGCGGCCGTGCGCGCGCGACAGGCGGCGGTTGCGGGCATGAACGTCGAGGCGCGCGCCACGAGCTGGCTGGGCGGTGAGCGCGTGCGCGGCACCGTGCAGATGCTGGTCGCGCGCGGCGGCCAGCTTCGCTTCGAGGCCGAGGTCGCCCTGCAAGGCACGGTGGCCCTGCTGGCCGTGAATGGCGGGCAGTTCACCTTCATCGACCATCAGAAGCACGTCTTCCGCAAGGGTCCCGCTTGCCCGGCCAACGTGGCGGCGTTGATTCGCATTCCGCTTCTGCCGGCCGAGGTCGCCGCGCTCTTGCTCGGCGACCTGCCGCTGCCCGAGGGCAACGCCGGGGCGCGGGTCGAGTGGGACGGAACGCGCGGGGCGGACGTGCTCGTGCTGGCCGGCCCGCAGGGCACGACGCTGTGGCTGGGTTTGCGGCGCCCGAATCCGTCGGCGCCGGCCTGGGACGTGGTCTTCCTCGAAGGCCAGGCGGTGGGCGGCGCGAGCCGCTGGCGCGTGGCCTACGATGACTTCGAGCGCGTCGGCTCCGTCGCGCTGCCGCGCCTGGTGCGCTTCGCCGAGCCAGGCAAGGACTGGGACGACGGCGTGGAGATCAAGATCCGCGAGCGAACACTCAATCCGTCGTTCCCCGACGGTGCCTTCACGCTCGTCGAGCCCAAGGGCTACACCGTCGAGACCGCGCTGTGCGGCGCCCGGCCCTGAGGCGGGAAGCCGCCTCTACGGCGTCATGGTGATGGTCGAGTCGGCGACGAAGGTTTCCTTGCCGATGTCGGGCCCGACCTGTTCGACCAGATAGCCCTTCACCGTGAAGGCGCCGACGTCGGTGATGCGGAACGAGGAGAGCAGGATGTGACCGTAGGACTGCGGGTTGGTGTAGTCCTTCTGGGCGTAGGTGCCGTCGTTGATGTAGAGGCGAACCGCTCGGCCGGCCATGTCGTCGGCGCTCTCCAGCTTGAAATAGATCTGTCCGGTCGTGCCCATGGTAGCCACCGAGAACGTGGTGCCCTCGTTGAGCAAGGTGAAGCCGTTGCCGCCGAAGCCGTCACCGAACGTCAGGCTGTTCTTGAAGTCCGAACCACCGCCGCCACACGCACCGAGCGCGGATACACCGAGTAGCAGGATGAAGAGAAATGCGGTTCGCAGTGACATCATGGGGTTTACTCCTTCTGGTGGTCGCCTGATCATACTTCGGCTTGCGTGAGGCCGCGCTTTAGCCGAAGGCAGCGATAGCACCCGCAGTGGCGCCGGTGGCGCGCAGGTAGTCGGCGGGGGCGAGCAAGATCTGCGTGCCGCGCACGCCGGCGGAGACCGCCACGACGTCGAAGAGCGAGATGGTCTCATCGACGAAGACCGGATAGTCCTTCTTGCCGCCGAGCGTGGTCACGCCGCCGCGGAGGTACCCGGTCAGGGGCTGCACCTCCTTGAGCGGCACGGTCTCCACCCGCCGATTGCTCGACAGCTTGGCCAGGGCCTTGCAGTCCAGGGTCGCGCTGCCGGCCAGCACCGCGAAGAGCACGCCCGTGCGATCCCCGCGCGCGACCAGCGTCTTCCACACCTGGTCGAGCGGCAACCCCACTTTGCCCGCCACGTTCTCGGCCGAGAGATCCGCCTCGTCCACCTCGTACTCGCGCAGCTCGAAGTGGATCCCCAAGCGTTGCAGGATGCGGGCGGCATTGGTCATCATGGCCGAGGCTGAAGCGAGAGGAACACGAGCCTGGAGTGTAGCCCCGCGCGGGCATCGCCACCTGCGGATTCTCCGCGGCCTGCTGTCATGGAAACCCTGGCAGGGTTCCATCCCTTCCCACACGACTGGACAGGCGCGCGGTTTCCGTATGAGGATGTGGCGGTGGTGGGTGATAGGCAGATCCTCGTGGAGTGCTTCGAGCGCCGGGAGGTGTTGGCGTGACGCTGCTCTTCCTCGCCGTCTGGCTGGCCTATCCCGTGCCGGAGATCGCGGGTGACTGCACCTGCCCCACGCCGGCGGAGGTGCGCGAACGTCTGGCCGCGATGGCTGACTCGGCCGCGGGCAAGACCGCCGACGAGCTCGCCCCGCACCGAGCGTACTTGTCGAGCACGAACCAGTCGGTGCACATCGAGCTGCTCGCGGCCGACGGCAACCTGCTGGCCGAACGCAGCCTCGATCGAACCGGCACCTGCAGCGACGTGGCCGAGGCTGTCGCGGTCGTGCTCGCGACTTGGGAAGCGAAGTTCAATCCCAATCTGGCGACGCCGATGGCGCCACTACCCGCGCCGCCGGCCCCCGCGCCCGAGCGCGTGGTCGCGACGAAGGCCGAGCCGCCGCCACCTCGCCCAATGCCCTTCGACGCTGGCCTGGCGTTGCTGGCCTCGATCGCGGGCGGCGAAGCGGTCTTCGGCGCGAGGATCGAGGGCTGCCTGTTTCCAGGCGACGTTCCCATTGGCCTCCACGCCGCGCTGTCGGCGACCTCGACACACACGCAGTCGATCGCCACGCCCGCGAGTGATGCCAAGTGGTTGCGCGCGGCTTTGTCCGTGGGACCGAACTACCGCCTGGGACATGCCGCCCCCGGCCTGGATGTCCATGCCTCTGCGGTGCTGGCGCTTCTGCATGTGCAAGGCTCCGCGCTGCCCAAGACCTCCTCCGACACCAGCTTGCAACTCGGCCTGGCGGCCGGCCTGCGCGGCTTGTGGGCGTGGCACAATGCCGCCGGCTGGGTCGGGACGGACGTCTT
>JADGRD010000210.1 GCA_017881285.1 Pseudomonadota bacterium
CGCGCTGGCACGGCATCGCGCGCGCCGACGTGTTCCTGACCGAGAGCGGCCCTCGGCTGTGCGAGCTCAACTCGGACACGCCGAGCGGCCAGGCCGAGGCCGTGACCTTGTCGCGCCTGTTCGCCGGCGAGCCGGGGCGCGATCCCAACGCCGGGCTCGAGGCGCGTTTCTGCGCCTGGGTGGCGCACGCGGCGCACGGCCTCCGCAAGCCGCTCACCGACGTCACGGTTGGCCTACTCTATCCGACGGAGCTCACCGAGGATTTGGGGCTGGTCCTGCTCTACGAACGGTGGTTGGGGGCGCGCGGCGCGCGCCTCGTGCTCGGCTCGCCGTTCAACCTGCGGCCGTGGCCCGACGGCCGCGTGGCCTTGCTCGGCCAGCCGTGCGACATCATCCTGCGCCACTACAAGACCGACTGGTGGACCGAGCGCGAGCCCGTCTGGCTCACCGAGGCGCCCTTCCCCGACAGCGAGCCCCTGGCGGCCGCGCTGGCCTTGCTCCTCGGCGCGGAGCTCGACGGCAAGATTGCGATCCTGAACCCGTTCGGCGCCTTGATCGCGCAGAACAAGCGCAGCTTGGCCCTGCTGTGGGAGGAACGGCAGCGGTTCTCCGAGGAGAGCCAGGCCGCCATCCGGCGCTACCTGCCGCCGACGTTTCGCCTGGAAACCCTGTCACCCACGCGCCTGCGCCGCGAACGCGAGGCCTGGGTGCTCAAGTCCGACTACGGTTGCGAGGGCGAGGAGACCATCGTGGGCCGCGCCACCAGTCAGGCCGACTGGGAGGCGACGCTGGCCGAGGCCAGGCCGGGACGCTGGATCGCCCAACAGTGCTTTTCCCCCCGGCGCGATGCCTCCGGCCACGAGTGCAACCTCGGGGTGTACCTCGTCGCCGGAGCGGCCTGCGGCCTCTATGCCCGCCGCTCGCCAGGGCCGACGGACACCCGCGCACTGTCAACGGCGGTCCGGATTGTCGCATGAATGACCAGGAGCTCTATCGCGCCAAGGCCTTTCGCCGCCTGGTCTTCATCACCCGCGACGACCTGCTGGCCGCGCGCTGGTGGCACGAGGGCATGGCCTCCTCGGAGATCGCCACGCCCAACCGGCGAGCCGCGCTCAAGTTGCTGCTCGGCATGGGCGGGGTGATCGGCGCCGGCCTGCTCCTGCGGGCGGGCTGCCGGGCCTTGAGCGACCCGGGGATCACGATGGACGCCCTGGAGTTGCAGCGCAAGGAGGGCTGGGCCGTCGGGGCGCAGGGGCGCGCGCTCCTGATTCCGGACGGCGTGGCGCAAGATAGCGCGGGCGGCACGGCGTGGTCGGCCACGCTGGCGACGCTGGGCAAGGACCTGGCGCCCGGGGACGCCCTGCTCGATCCCTTCTACGTGCCAACCCTGTTCGAAGTCTTTGGCAATCCGCGCGGCGCCGGGCTGGCACAACTGATTCGCCCCATGCGGTCCGTGGGCATGGAGGTTGCGGAGCATGCTGCGCAGGCGTTGGCCGCGCTTTTCGGGCAGGCGGAGGATCGCAAGAAGACGGCGCTCATCCTCGACATGCCGGGGCCGGTGAGCGTCGCCGCGGCGGCGGGCCTGGCGCGCGTGTTCGCGCCGGTCTTTCTTTTCGACAACTGGCCCCATCCCATGGGAGTCGTGCCCAGCCACCAAACGCTGGCGGCTGCGCTCTACCACCGGCCGGACTTCCTGGCCGCCCGTGGGGAACGCCCATCGCCCGCCACGCCCGCCTTCGTCCTCGACAGCAACCGCCTCTCGCCCTACCGCGACGAGAGCGACCGCTTCGACAACCGCTATCTGGCGCGCCTGCCCAGCGCGGACAACCTGGCGAAGCTGGGCATCGACCGGGTGCTCTATGTGACCGCGGCCCCGCAGCCCCATGAGCTCGACGACCTCAACGACGATTTCGTGGCGTTCAAGAGCAAGTCCATCGACGTGAAGATGATCGCGCTATCGGACTTCGCGCCCGCGCCCGAGGCGCTGCTCGCCGCCAACCGCCTTCCGGCCACGGATCGGACCTACTACTACGGCGGTCATCCCACGGGCCAACTCCTCTTCTGGTCGAGCTATGGCTGGCACTCGCCAGGATACGCAGGCCGGACCTGGACGGGCAGCCTGCCACGCCCGGTGTCCACCGGTAACAACTTCGCGCCCGTCTCGCGCCCCACCCTGTTCTCGTCACGCAGCGTGGGCGGGCTCGGCGGCGTGGGCAAGCAGAAGCCGAGCGGCTTTGGCCGTGTCTCGTACCGCTCGGGCGGCGGCGGCAGCAGCTTCGGGCGCAGTGGCTCGTTCGGCCGCAGCAGTTTCAGTGGTTCTGGATAGGAGAGCGTCGTGGACTACACCTTCTTTGGCGTGCAAATCGCGGTCAAGGCCTTCTTCAAGGATCCGTTGCGCCAGCAACTGGCGAAGGTCATCGCCGAATCAGCCGCGGAACAGACCCTCTTCGAGAAACGCGCCTTCTGGAAACGCGTGGGCGCCGTGCTCAACGAGGCCATGCCGGTGTTCGAGCTCGGGTACTGGGATCTCATCCGCGGCGGCAAGGCGCAGGGCGAATTCGAAACCTGGTGCTCGGAGATCGAGGGGGCGCTGGCCACCGAGCGCGAGGAGATGGGCGCGCGCGCCGACGAGGTCTCCCGCCTGTCCGCGAACAAGGACTACATCCTCTTCACCGCCGCGGTGCTGGTCGAGCGCGGTTCCAACAGCGATCTCACCCTCGGCGAGCGCTGCGATCTGCCCGAGTCGGAATACTTCACGCGCCAGACCATGTCGCGCCTGGTGGCGACGTTCCCGCTGCTCAACTTCGTCAACGTGCAGGCCGATGCCGTCTACCTCATGCCCGGCAGCGAGGACGACGGCTTCTCGCAGGAAGACCTGTTCGGCGGCGGCTACGAATACCTGAAGCCGCTGAAGTGATAGACGGCATCAACGTGACAGTCAATTTGGACCGCGAGGTCGTGCCCGACAAGGACGGTCAGCCCGACTGGCGCGCGCTGGGCGCCTTGCTCAAGAAGGCCAAGGGCCAGTATCCCGACATGGACGACGTGCAGATCGCGTCGGAGGACAGCGTGCTCTTCGACCGCTTGACCGGCGTCATGGACACGACCATCGCCGCCGCCTTCCCCAGCGTGTCGGTGGTGCCGAGCGGCGAATCCGGGCTCTAGCTAGAGCGCGGGGAAGAGACCCGGCAAGAGTCTTGCGCGAACCGGCTGCGTGCAACAACATAGCGCCGGCTCCGTCGCGGAGCCCGCAAGGAAGCCAAGGAGCGTTTGCGCCAAGAATCCCCGCCGATGTCATCCAGGATGAAGCGTCGTTTGAAGAAACCGGGCCCCTCTCCCAGGCTACGCCCGGCGAGTGGCGAGGATCTGGCCCTCGCCATGCGCAACCACCGGGAGGGCAAGGTCGACGAGGCGGCCCGGAGCTATCGGCGGATTCTGGCCGACGCCCCCGAGCAGGTGGACGCCCTGCATTTCCTGGGCGTGGCCGAGCACCAGCTTGGCAACTCAAAAAGCGCCCTGGAATACCTCGAGCGCGCTCTCCAGTTGGCGCCGGATCATCCGGACGCGCACAACAACCGCGGCAATGTCCTCAAGCAACTCGGCCGACTCGACGAGGCCGAGGCCGCCTATCGCCGCGCGCTCGCCTTGCGGCCCAGGAACGCCAGCGCCTTGAACAACCTGGGAACGGTCTTGCGCCAGCGTGGCGATCTGGAAAACGCGGCGGCGACCTTCCGCCAAGTGATCGCGCTCAAACCCGACCACGCCCCGGCCTGGCAGAACCTGGGCAATACCCTCGGCGAGCTGCACCGCTTCGACGAAGCCCTCGACGCCCACCGCGAGGCGATGCGGCTCGCGCCGCAGTCGGCGGATTCCTACCGCCACCTGGGGGCGATGCTCTATGCCGCCGGCCGCATCCACGAAGCCACGGGCATCTACCAACAGTGGCTCGCGCTCTTCCCGGACGACCCACGCGCGCGCCACTTCGTCGCGTCGTGCACGGGCGAGGCGGTGCCCGGCCGCGCGTCGGACGACTACGTACGCGCGGAATTCGACGGCTTTGCTCCCACCTTCGACGAATCCCTCGCCCGCCTGGAGTACCGCGCGCCCGAGCTGGTCGCGAGCGAGGTGGCACGGCTGTGCGGTAGCGCGGCGACGAGCCTCGCCGTGCTCGACGCCGGGTGCGGCACCGGACTGTGTGGACCGCGACTGCGGCCGCTGGCCGGGAACCTTACCGGCGTCGACCTGTCGCCGGCGATGATCGAGCTTGCCCGCCAGCGATCCGTGTACGACGCCCTGGTGGTCGAGGAGCTGACCGCCTATCTCCACGCGCACGCGGCGTCCTGGGATCTCATCGTCTCGGCCGACACGCTGGTGTACTTCGGCGATCTACGCGAGGTCGCCCGGGCCGCGGCGCGGGCCTTGCGCCCCGCCGGCGCGTTGGTGTTCACCGTCGAGGCCGCCGCGCCCGAGCAGGCTCCGGCAGGCTATCGCATCAACCCGCACGGCCGCTACAGCCACACGCGGGACTACCTTCTGCGCATTCTCGACGAGGCGGGATTTGTTGGCGCCGCCGCCGCGAGCACCACCCTGCGCAAGGAAGCCTCCGCCTGGGTGGACGGCTATCTGGTGAGCGGCCGCATGCCGGCCACATTGAGATGGGAACCCTGAGAGGGTTCCCATGCCCTCCCGCGATGGTGCGCCGCCGGCAAAGCCGGCGGGCTCCCCACGCGACTATGCTCGTCTCCGGTTCACGGCTAGACTGCCGTTTGCGCCCGCGAAGGAACCATCATGAGCGACCCCCTCTTCTGGCATCGCCTGCAATTCGGCTTCACCGCCGCCTACCACTACCTCTTCCCACAGCTCACCATGGGCCTGGCCTTGTTCATCGTGCTCTTCAAGATGCTCGCCCGCCGCACGCACGATGAGCGCTACCAGGACGCGGCCCGCTTCTGGATCCGCATCTTCGGCATCAACTTCGCCGTCGGCGTGGTCACCGGCATTCCCATGGAATTCCAGTTTGGCACCAACTGGGCGCAATTCACCCAGCGCGCGGGCGGCGTCATCGGCCAGACCTTGGCCATGGAGGGCATGTTCGCCTTCTTCCTCGAATCCAGCTTCCTCGGCCTGCTGCTCTGGGGCGAGGAGAGGTTCGGGCGCAGGATCCACGATCTCGCCGCCTGGGCGCTCTTCGTTGGCTCATGGCTGTCGGGGTACTTCATCATCACGACCAACGCCTTCATGCAGCACCCGGTGGGCCATCGCATCGCGCCCGATGGGACCTTCCAGATCGCCAGCTTGCTCACCATCCTGTCGAACCCGTGGGCCCTGGCCGAGTACGCGCACACCATGATCGCCACGGTGGTCACCGCGTCCTTCGTCGTGGGTGCGGTCGGCGCCTTCTACACCTTGCGGGACGCGCACCGGGAGCAGGCCAGGATCTTCCTGCGCACGGGGGTCATCGTCGGCCTCGCCGCCAGCATCCTCGTCGCCTTCCCGACCGGGGATCAGCAGGGCAAGATGGTGGCCCGGCACCACCCCCCGGCCCTGGCCGCGATGGAGGGGCGCTGGTCGAGCGGTACCTGGGCCGAGCTCGACTTCATCGGCCAGCCCGACGTGCCCAACCGGCGATTGGACAATCCCATCCGCATGCCCGGCCTCCTGAGTTACATCGCGTACGGTTCCTTCGATAGCAACGTCAAGGGGCTCTCCGAGTATCCGCCCGACCAGTGGCCGCCGAACATAGAGCTCCTCTATTACAGCTTCCACATCATGGCGGGGCTCGGCACGCTCTTCATCGCGCTTCTGAGTCTGGCTCTCTTCTTCCTGTGGCGGGACCGTCTCATGCGGGCGCGCTGGCTGCTGTGGATTCTCATGCTGGCCTTCCCCTTCCCGTACATCGCGACGGCGGCCGGCTGGATGACCACCGAGCTCGGCCGCCAGCCCTGGCTGGTGTATGGGCTGCTGCGCACGCGCGACGGCGCGAGCCACCTCGTCCATGGTGGCCAGACGGTATTCACGTTGCTGGGTTTTGCCGGGATCTTCGTCGTGCTCGGGTTCCTGTTTCTCTTTCTCGTCCTGCGTGAGGTCGCGCACGGCCCGGTTTCCCACACCCCAGCCGCGACGGACCCAAGGAGGTAGCCATGGAAACGCTGTGGTTCTGGATCGTGAGCGTGATGGTGGCCATCTACGCCGTGATGGACGGTTTCGATTTCGGCGCGGGCATCCTGCACCCCATCGTCGCGCGCACCGATGCCGAGCGCCGGCAGGTCCTGGGCGCCATCGGCCCGCTGTGGGACGGCAACGAGGTCTGGCTGCTGGCCGGTGCCGGCTGTCTCTTCCTCGCCTTTCCCAAGGTGCTGGCCGCCGGCTTCTCGGGATTCTACCTGGCGCTTTTCATGGTGGTGTGGACCCTCATCATGCGCGGCATCGCCATCGAGTTCCGCAGCCACCTCGCCGATGGCATGTGGCGCGGCCTGTGG
>JADGRD010000211.1 GCA_017881285.1 Pseudomonadota bacterium
TTGGACGTAGCCGGTGACCTCCAGATGGAGCGAGCTGGCCGGCTGCGCGATCACGCCCAGGGCGCCCTGCCACGAGGTTTGCAGCCCGTAGCGCGCCAGCCCGAAGTTCTCAGCCCCGGGAACCTGCAGCGGCAGGCTGGGCGCCTGCGAGAAACGGCCTCCGCTCGCGACCAGATACGTCTCGTCGCCAACCAGGACACGCCCGGAAAGGCGCGGCCCGAGGTCGAATCTGCTGACGCTGCTGATGGTGTAGCCGTCCAGCCGCAATCCGGGGGTCACGGTCACGCGGCGGCCTGCCCGAATGGTTGTCGCGGCATAGGCACCGGCGAGCAGGGCCGTGCGATTCGAGCCGAGGTCCGAGGCATTCGATTCGGAGAATCCGACCGTGGGCCGCAGCCATTGTGCCTGTCCATCCGCGCCGACCTCGATGTCCACGGTGCTGGTCCGGCGTTCGAAGCTCAGGCGAGGGAAGAGGCTGTAGGCCTTCACGCTCATGGGGAAGCCCTGCACCACGGGCGCGGTGCTGCGGTCGGCGCTGGCCGTCAGACGCATGCCCAGGGTGCCTCCGCCAAGCGAGGTACTGGCGCGGAGACTGCCCCGGTGGAACCGGATGAAATACTCCCGCGGAAAGCCGGAGGGCGTGTCGTAGGAAAGCTTGTCGCTGGAGCCCAATACCAGCAGGGACAAGGTCCAGTTGCCGACTCGCCGATCGGCGCGCAGTTGGTAGTCCCAGTAGGCAAGGTCCAGGCTGTTCTGCAGCAGGCTGAGCAGGGCGCCAGCGTACGAATAGCGAAAGGCCGCAGCGATCCCGCCGTGGCCGTCGGGCCATGGGCTTGACACCATGGCCCCCGCATCGAATAGACGAAGGTCCGCGGCGGCGTGCCAACTGTCTTCCGCCGGCGCGCGGGTTTGCGCCGCCACGACGCCGGCCACGTACCGGCCGTAGCGGGAGGGATAGCCGCCTGGGTAGAAGTCGATGCCTTCGAAGAAGTACGGGTGGATGAGCGACGGCCCGAGGGCCAGGTGAAACAGCATGGGGATCTGGACGTCGTCGAGAAAGTAGCCCGTGTTGCCTGGGTTCGAGCCGCGAATGGCGTAGATGGGCGCCGGCCAGGCCACCGTGGCCACGCCGGGAAGCGATTCGATGGTGCGCAGGGGATCACCCAGCGCGCCGGGCGTCGTGGTCAGCGTTTTCCCGCGCAAGGTGACGGCGGGCTCGACCCTCGGCGCGTCGACAACGGTTTCGTAGACCGGTAGATTTGAGCGCGGAACCAGGCGGATCACCACGGGGTGCAGGTCCGCGCATGGGTCGACGCCGAGCGAGCGCGGCTCGTAGCCCGGCGCACGCACCACCAGCGCCTGTGGGCCACAGGGCAGCGACGTCGCGAACTGGCCGCCGTCGGCCTCGATGGTTGTCACCTGGCCGGTCGCGCTGGTCGCCGTGACTTGCGCGTCCACCGGGAGGTTGCGCGAGCCCTTGGCCAGAACCTTCCCGTGCAGCTGGCCGGTGGCGAGCACGGGGACGGCGGGTGGTGGGCTCGGGGCAGGGGCCGCGCCCGTCGATTGCCCGTCACTGTCCACCGCGTCCACCGCCGCGCCACCATCCACGCCTCGCACGCGTCGGTCTTCGCCCGCCAAGTCGGCGTCGATCCCCGCATCGGGGAGCGGAAGCCTCTCGATGGCGACAACCGAGAGGAAAAGCAGAAGGGAGGTCACGGCAGCAACGTCACCCACAGGCCGTCGTAAGGAGAAGCGAAACGGCCGCGCGAGAGGAAGGCGATCGCGGTCCCTGGGGCGAGCACGTCGCTCTCGGGGGGAACCTCGGCGAGGTGCCCGGGATCCACCGCCACCAAGTAGACGTCTTCGGCCAGCAAGGTCTGTGCGCCACTCGCCAGATCAATCAGGGTCAACGCCCCGCAGTTGCGCCCACCGTCCCACGCCAGCAGCGCAAGGGCCCGGGTCTTTCCCACCGCAACCACCTGTCCGCCGCCCGCCAGCGCCCGCGCGGTGCCCGCCGCCGGATCCACGAGAAACAGCTCCTGGCGCGCCTCATCCTCGACCGACGCGCCGACCAGCAAGCGCCCGTCACCGACGGTCCAGTAAGGCTTCGGCCAGGTGCCCTCGGGATTGATCTGGACTGGGGGCGAGGTCGGGGCGTCGACCGAAGAAATGTAGATCGGCACGCTCGCGTATGAACTGCGCGAAAACCAATGTTGGCCGTCGCGCGTGAAGATGGAGAACCATTCGGTACCTGCTTCTTGAAGAGCCGCGGCTCCCCATCCCGGGGCCAAGGACACCGCTGTCACCAAGTCGCCGGGCTCCGTGATCTTGAACGTGCCGTCGTCCGTCTGTATCCACAGCTCGTCGTGGCCAGGACGCCATTCCGCGGGCGACGACGAGCTCAACGTCATCGCGCCAACCAGCGATGGCGACAGGTCCGTGCGCGCTCCCGTGGTCCAGTCGACGAGGGTGAGCGTCTGGGTGGGGAACCCGGCCCCGCTGCTCGGCGCCGCGCTGGCTGAAAACAGCAACCAGCGTCCACTCGCGGACGCGGACAGGAAACCGGCATTTGCCAGGTCGGAAGGAAGTGGCGTGCTCGCAAGCGTATCGACGTCGAGCATGAATAGCCCAGGCAGGGCACTCGTAGCTGGGCTCTGGCGTACGAGCAGGCGTGGCGTCTGACCACCTTCAACCACGGTCACGGAAATCCATCCCGACGATGTAAGCAGCACTTCGGGCTCGGCATTCGACTTGATGCGGGTGAGCGTCGCGCCCGACGGAGGCCCGGGCTTGTTTATGGGGGGCGCGTCGACGTAGTAGAAATCTTCTCCGATGAAGATTGGACCATTCACCCCCGTGAGGTCACGTGAGGCTTGCAGCTCGAAGAGGGTCCCGGCGCTCGCGTCGCCGGCGAACACGCGGGCGCGGGAGGGTGAGAAATGAACGGTGTTGGGCATGACCGGGCCGACCATGCCGCTGCGTGGGTCATAGCGCGTGATCCGGTAGGGCGAGGGGAGGTCGTAAGGCGGCACCGAGCTCGAGTCGGGCGTCGCCTGCTCCAGAAAGGTGACGAGAAACAGTCGAGCCAGGGCGTCCGTCGCGGGTGACCGACCGACGGCGCCCAAGGCTATCGGTGCGAGGTTCTCGACCGCCGGCTGCAGGCTCGTCAGACCAGGTGCCGTGGCGACAGCTTGCCCGTAGAGGTGGGCGAAGAGGTCTGTAACCGCGGCCCCCGAGAAGTTGCTCATGTCCCCGACGGCTCGGTAGGGCCCGGTGGAAAATAGGAAGGACGGGGCGGCCTCGGACTCGGACGGGGTGAAGAAGGCGCAGGTCAGCGTGCGGTCATGCACCAACTGCTGCCCCGCGGGGGGGCCGCCAACGGGAAGACATCCAAGCACCATGGATGCCGCACACGCAGCAGCTATCCCGGTCGCCCGCGTCCATCGACGTCGACAGCCCAACATGCGCCGATAGTGGTGCATCGAGAAAATGCCGTCAACCCGGCGGCTCGTCGCTCGCACCTCTCCTCTGGCTCCATCCTCCGGCCTCCAGCTTCGTCCTGGCGAGCCGTTATTTGGCGCGCGACCAGTGCAGCGGTCAGCAAGCCAGCCTTCCCGCATCGCAGATTCCTCCATGATTTCAGCACTGCCGCCGTTGCGTGCACATTGTACGGAATGTCTTCGCGAACAGCTCGGGCAGATCCAGGTGACCAGCGCGGTGCCATCAAGGTCAACCTGGGTGCGGCGCTATCCTTTGAAGGATCTGTGGTTGGGATGCTACCATCTACCCGCAGGCAAGGAGGCATTCATGACACCCATGCGTTTTGTCCATTCGATGGTGGCCGTGCTCGCAATACTGGGGACTGCTTGTTCATCGAGCAGCGCGCCTTCTTCGGGAAGCGGCGGTAGCCGTGGTACCGGCGGAGTGCCCAGCCAAGGGGGAACAACGGCAAGCGGTGGACAATCGGGAACGGGTGGAGCGGATGGCACCGGGGGCGTGCCCAGCCAGGGGGGAACGATGGGCAGCGGTGGAACCGCACAACCGGGAACGGGTGGAGTCAATGGTACTGGCGGGCGCACCGGCTCGGGAAGCGGTGGCGCGGGCACGGGTGGTCGGTTGGGCTCGGGAGGTGCCGGGGTTGGGGGCGCAGCGACCAGCACCGGAGGCACGCTGCCCGCCGCCTCGGGCGGTAGTGGAGCATTGGGCGGTGCGAGCAGCCCTGGATCGGGCGGCGCGACCAGGCCTGGATCGGGCGGCGCGAGCGGCTCTGGATCGGGTGGTGCGAGCGGCTCTGGATCGGGCGGCACGACCGGACCGGGATCGGGCGGCAGCT
This sequence comes from Pseudomonadota bacterium, assembly GCA_017881285.1. Classification (GTDB taxonomy): domain Bacteria; phylum Myxococcota_A; class Polyangia; order Fen-1088; family Fen-1088; genus Fen-1118. Next base: position 4,334 of record JADGRD010000211.1, read on the forward strand.
CTGGCTCTAGCGGTTCCGGAGCAGATGCCGGAGTCGAGCAAAGCGCGGGGTGCGGGAAGGCACGGACGCTTCAGAACGGGACCCTTAGCATCACGAGTGGTGGCGCCTCGCGAAAGTACATTCTGCTCGTGCCCAGCAGCTACGATAACAGCCAGCCCTATCGGCTGGTCTTCGCCTTCGCCGAATCCGGGTCATCGGCCCAGTCAGTTGCGGACAGGAAGTATTTCACAATGCAGACCCAGGACACAAAGAACACCACCATTTTTGCCGCGCCCGACGCCGTGGGCAGCGCAGGGTCCTGGAGCAAGACGGACGTGGACTTCACCGATGCAGTCCTCGCTCAACTCGAAGGCGATCTCTGCATCGACAAGACCCGCATCTTCGCGACGGGATTCAGCTTTGGTGGGGGCATGGCCATGGCTCTCGCGTGCACCCGGGCGGACGTGTTCCGCGGCGTCGCGTTCTTCTCGGGGGCGGATCTCACCGGTTCCTGCCCCACGACGCTGACCAAGCCGATTGCGTACTATGCGTCGCAGGCGAGCGAGGACGCCAACGGCATGGACATCACCAACCCCATGACCGGCGAAAAAAAGCAGGCCCAGTTTGCCGCCGTCAACGGCTGCACGGCGGAGCCTGCGTCCACGACCTTCCCAGCCTCCGGCCAGCCGCACACGTGCACGATGTACAAAGGCTGCTCCGCGGGCCACCCGACCGAATACTGCGTTTTCTACGGCGCTCACGGCTGGGAGCCGAAGGATCCAGGTCAAACGACGAGCTGGGACGCCCCGGAAGCCTGGAAGTTCATCACCCAGTTCTGAGCTGCGGAGCACGCGCCCAGCTGCGCGACCAAACCTCAAGTATTCCCTGCGGGGCGCTGCGCGCGTCTCGGAAAGAGAGGGAAACATGAAATCGCTGAAACGCCCACTTGGTTTGCGTCCAATCGCCGGTTGAGCCATCAAAGTAACCGAGGTCAAGATGGGTGGACAAGTCGAGCTTCGCGGGCCGAATTTCGCCGAGACGATTCCGTTGGATCGGTTGCCAGATGGCAGTCCGGTGATGGGGCATTTTCAGGGTGGACCCGTCGTGATGGTGCGACGGGGAGACGAGGTGCTTGCCGTCGGCGGTTCCTGTTCCCACTACGGCGCGCCCCTCGACGAAGGATTGGTGGTTGGGGAAACCCTGCGCTGCCCGTGGCACCACGCCTGCTTTTCCCTGCGGACCGGCGAGGCATTGGCGGCCCCGGCGCTGAACCCGGTGGCCCGCTACCAAGTCGTGCGCGACGCGGGCGGAGTGCGCATCAGCGGGAAGGCAGATCCCGCCCCGCCTCGCCGTCCGCGCGCCAGCCCCTCGTCCATCGTCATCATCGGCGCCGGGGCGGCCGGCAACGCGGCCGCGGAAATGCTTCGGCGCGAAGGCTATGCCGGTGCGGTCACGCTGCTCGGCGAAGATCCCTCGATTCCCTACGACCGACCCAATCTGTCCAAAGACTACCTGGCGGGCAGCGCGCCCGAGGCCTGGATTCCGCTGCGCTCGCCCGACTTCTACCGCGAGCAGTTCATCGACCTGCGGACCGGGACGGTGGCGAAGCAGATCGACATTTGGGCACGCAAGGTGACGCTCGCCAGTGGAGAGGTTCTGGCCTTCGGCGCGCTCCTGCTGGCGACGGGGGCACGGCCTCGCCGCTTGAGCATCCCCGGGGCGGACGGCGGGCACGTCCACACCCTGCGCAGCCTCGCCGACAGCACGGCCATCATCGAGCAGGCGAAGACCGCCAAACACGCGGTGGTGGTGGGCGCCGGTTTCATTGGGCTCGAGGTCGCGGCCGCCTTGCGCACCCGCGGCCTGGACGTGCACCTGGTCGCGCCGGACCCGCAACCGCTGGCTCGCGTGCTCGGCGCTCCGCTGGGCGAGATGATTCGTAGCCTGCACGAGTCGCACGGCGTGGTCTTTCACCTGGGGCAGACCCCGGCGACCATCGGCAAGGACGAGGTCGTGTTGTCGGACGGGACGCGGTTGCCCGGGGATCTGGTGGTCATCGGAACCGGCGTCACGCCCGACACCGACCTTGCCGCGCGGGCGGGTCTGGCGATCGACCGTGGGGTGAAGGTGGACCCGTACCTCGAGACCGGCGCGACGGG
>JADGRD010000212.1 GCA_017881285.1 Pseudomonadota bacterium
CACCCACGAGCTTGATGAAGATCTGCCGCGCCAGCATGTACTGTAGAGCCAGAAAGCCCTGGAATTGAGAGGTATAGTCCTCGGCCTTGCTGGCAGTCGCTGTGTCCAGGTACAGATCCAACCACGTCGTATAATTGACGCCGCCACCCAGGAGCAGGCCGTCGATCAACCTCACGTTGGCGAAGCCCCCGTAACTCTTCGCCGTGTATGAAGTGGCCGGCTCGTCCCTGCCAAAGGCATCGGTATCGCTCTGCTTACCGATGGCCGCATTGAATCCAAATTCGAGAATGGGATTCACAACGAACTGAAGGGAGCCGCCCACGCCTTTCTGGGTTCGGCCCTTCACGGCATCCTTCTTGTGCGTCTGAGGCTGGGACGGGTCCTGGGAGCCCTCAACGGTCTGGCTGACGGGGGTGCGCGTTTGGTATTCAGCGCCGACCTTGAGCTTCAACCATCCGATGTCGAGAATCGCGGTCGGGCGGCCGCCAAAGTAGGTGTAATTGGTGTCGCCCGTGGAGCTGTCGTCTCGGTAGTTGTCGTAGCCCATCTTGGCGAGAAGCTCGAAGCGCAGGAATTCCGCAGGATAGAGGTGCAAGGCGGCGTATCCCACGCCCAGGCCTTCGCTGGGCCGGTCGTGCATGTAGTTGACACCGTAGAAGGCAGGGGCATCCAACTTGGAGACTGTGTTGTTGTCCACGCCCCACATGCCGGCCCCCATCCGCTCGAGCGTGTAGGGGTCCAGCCCCATGCCGAGGTGATACACCTCCCAACCCTCGAAGCGACCGACCTTCAGATCCCAAACATTCCAGGTTCCCACTCGAACCCAAAGATCGTCGGTGTTGAAGGTTCCCCCGCTCGTGCACGAGGCGTTCGCAGCCTGGCAAAGATTGCCCACCAATTCGACCTGGCTCTGGAAGAAGAAGCGGTCGCCGACGTAGGCGGGCGTCAAGCGCAATACGCCGCGGCCGTACTCAAGGGACGTGCTCGAGTTCGGCATGTCGATCGGATCCCGCCGGATCGTTTCGTAACCACCGTCGACCCAGACGATGCCCGAGACAGCGATGCCCGTACGGGTATTGCGGGGCCACTGCAGGCCGTGGAAGGATGGTTCGAGCCACAGAGATCCGCCCTCGATACCACGGAGACTGCCGGGGTATGTCTGCGGTCCCATCCCTTCTAGGAAGGGCGCCGAGCTCTCAAGCTGGGCTCCCGGCGCGGGCGCGACGCTGGTGGACGTCGGCTGTTCGACTTTGACCGGCGGCTGTCCCTGTGGCTCCGGGGGTGACTCGGGTGCCTCCTCGTCGGACTGCGCCGTCGCGACACCTCCGGAGGCGATCAGTGCCGCAGAAACGGCGAGCACCGCAACCCGCCGGTGTTTTCGCAAGAGAATGGTTGCCACCGCCTATTTTCCATACCCTGCGGCAACAATGTTCGCCTGGACAGCATCATCGACAGCATCCGGCGGATTGCCGCTGGTGATGACGCCTTCGAAGAAAGTGCCTTTGGCATTGTTGCTGCCATCGCCACCGGTCCCCAGAATGATGGCTCCTTGTTTCTTCATGGGACTGTACCCCGCCGGACGCTTCCCATCGAACTTGGTCTCGAGCTTCCCGCTCTGCGCATTACCGGCCTTGATTCCCATGGCATTGCCAGAAGGACCCTTGAGGAATCCGACGACGAAGGTCATGCCGGTCACGGAAGTATTGGTGGGGCAGGAGGTCTTGGAGTCGCACTCGAACATGCCGTTCTCGAGATCCGCTGCCATCCACGGACCGCTGCCGGATCCCCTGGTCCACTGGGTGGAATTCCCCCAGTAGAGACACTCCATCGTCGCGTTGCCGGCATCCGTGCCGTTGGTCTCGGCGTTGCCGTAGTCGAAGCAGCACCATTCGTTGTAGCGTTTCCCGTCCACGACCATGTACATGGACTCTGGCTCGTCGCCCTTGGCGAGGCCTTTGCATGCGTTGTTCCTGTACCCGACGCCGGTCGATCCTCCGCTGTTGTCGACGTAGACGCCGTAGGCGGTATGACCACTGATCGTGATCTTTCCCTGCGTGGCGCTTGCCTCGAGCCCACCGTTGGGAAGCCAGAGCGCCGCCGGCGACTTGACGAGATCGTTCTTGTTCGGGGACTGGTCATAGATGACCGAGATGGTGCACGTCGTGCCCGAGCAGAACGAGTCTTGCACGGATATCTTGACGAAACCGCCCGGGCCATCGACGGGGATGTCCTGGGTACCCCCGGCCGATTTCCTGACCTGGTACAGGGGGCCGGCGTACGAGCCATAGAGCGCGCGGACTGTGCTGTGGGCTGAAACACATGGCGTGTTGGCGGCCGCGTAGATGTCGCAAGGTCCCTGGGGGCCCGGTGTCCCGGTCGACCCCGCAGTGCCGGTTCCTCCGCCCGAGCCCGTGTTTCCGCCCGGCCCGGTGGTGCCGCCTGAGCCCGAGGCGGTGCCGCCTGAGCCGACCTTGCCGCCAGCACCACCAGTCGGGTTGACCGTGGTCCCGCCGCTGGCGCTACCTCCCGTTCCGCCGCTCTGGTTGACCGTCGTGCCACCGCTGGCGCTGCCTCCCGCTCCGCCGCTCTGGTTGACCGTCGTGCCACCGCTGGCGTTGCCCCCCGCACCACCGCTCACGCTCCCCCCAGAGCCACCGCTTGGCTTTACCGTCGCACCGCCGCTCGAGTCGCCACCGCTGCCGTTGCTCTGCTTTGCCGTCGTGCCGCCACTTCCCTCGCCAGCCCCGCCACCGCTGCCGGTGACGCCGCCGGCCCCGCCGGCGCCACCACTGCCACCCGTTGCCGGTGCGCCGCCGGTGGCCGTGGCTCCTCCGCTCGAGGAATTTCCGGTCCCGCGATCGGGAGCCTTGCCGCATCCTGCCGTACCTAGCAGCGCCAGCGTCACCGAATACAGCAACCATGGGGAAACCAACCGAAAAGAGTTTCGCAAGCGTTGCATTCCACGTCCTCCTTGCGAGCCATGGCATGGCGTCGCGAGCTTGTTCCGTTGACGAAACGACGAATCCAGAACCACAAACCTAATTCGAAGAAGGGAGGCTGCGACGTTCGAAGTAAGGTCTATCTGTGACAAATAGGGGTCTATCTTTGGCGTTGAGGGTTCGAGCCCGCGCCGGTCAACGTGGAGACGATCACGCGGAATGCGAGGGAATCGATCGCGGGGGCCGCGATTGACCACTGCTTGGGCGGGGTAGGGGCCTTGGCGAGCGGGCGAATTCCGGGCCGACTCAAGGATCGTACGCCTGTTGCATTTGCTCCCGTAGCCCCGTTTGGAAAAAGCATCGCGGGGAGCAACCCAGCTCGGCCTGGAAGATTCGATGGCACTGCGAATAGGAACCGAACCCCGCTGCCTCGGCGGCTGCCCCGAGCGTCATGCCGCTACCGTCCATGAAGCCGATCAGGCGTAACAGGCGCAAGCGTGTGCGGTAACGGGCGAAAGGAATGCCGACGTCCCGGTGGAAGTAGCGGCTGATTTCCGAATCCGCGACGCGCAGTCGACCTGAGAGGGAGCGCAGCCCGAGGTGGGGCGCCCGGCTGACGGCCGACAGCGCTCGGCGCGTGAGCACGTGCATGGCGGCCGTGCGACCGGCCGCGCACGGTCTGCCCAGCCAATGCGCGTGTTCCCACAGCTCGGCGCATGCCTGCTCGACCCCGACGCGATCCACGACGGCCGAGGCGCGATTGACCAGCATCCGGAAGTCCTCCGAGCTGAGGCGAACCTTCAGCGGGCGCAGGACCTCATCTGCCGCCGTACCGAGGATGTCCGCCGAAAGGCCCGCCTCCACGCCGATGGCAAATAGGTACAGGTCTGGCGACGCCTCGAGCAGTACGTGGTCCTGGGCGGGCGGAAAGCCAATCAGGTCACCCTGCGAAACCCTGACGACGGTCTCGCCGATCCCGAAGACTGCCTGTCCCGACGCGATGAGGTTCAGCTCAGGCTCGATGTGGAAATGACGCGGACGCCGCCCCCAGTTGACGGGCGAATACTTCCAGACAAACGCACGCGACTTCCCCTGCGTGGGGAGGAAGCCCTGGTGAATGGCTCGCCGGGCGGCAGTCATGGCACGTTCTTGCTGAAGTGTACAACACTAGTCGTCCCCGAGGCGGGCGGCGTCGGCGGAACCATCAGTTTCGTCTGCAGCCGCACTATTCGACGAGGCGACTTGGCGCAGATCCTCAGGGTGCCGTTCCCGCTGATCGCAAAAGGGGTATGTGCTGCATGCGTCGCAGCAAGGAGCTCGCATTTCTTGAGAATTCCGAGGGCGCCGCTGCGTTTGGCCGGGCCTCGGGTGTTGAAATGGCAGCGACGAAGAGAAAGATGTAAAGCGATGGCTCGAACGCGTTGGCAGTTGTCGTCCGTCCTCCTTCTGGCGTTCGCCGCCTGCGCGGGATCGAGTCCGGGTTCTACCAGAGGCGGCAAGGCTACCGGCGGTGTCCTGTCGTCGGGCGGCGCAGCAGGCACCGGCGGAACCACACCCCCCGGTGGCGTTGCAGCCGGCGGCGGCAACACCGGGGGCGTCGTGGAGTTGGGAGGCCCCGCCCGCACGGGTGGGAGCACCACAACGGGCGGGCGAGTCAGCTCCGGCGGGACCACGGCCATCGGCGGGTCGGTGGCGACGGGAGGCGTGGAAGCGACGGGGGGCGTGAACGCGACGGGCGGCATCCCGGCCACAGGGGGAAGGGCAGGCACCGGCGGTGCCGTGACCGGCGGGACGACCGCAACCGGCGGCGTTGCCACCGGCGGAAAGATCGACACTACGGGAAGGGCGACGGGTGGATCCGCGACGAGTGGGTCCGCAACGGGAGGATCTTCGGCGACGGGCGGATCCACGTCGCTGGCCATCACCGCCGCACAGGCGGCGGCGGCCATGGGCAAGGGCGTGAATGTCGGGCAGACCTTCGAATCCACGCAGAACGAACGCACGCTGGCCGCGGTGTCGGCGAAGATCGACGCCTACTACGCCAAGGGTTTCCGCAATCTGCGTATCCCCATCACCTGGACCGAACCCGTGGCCGGCGATCGGCTGGTTGGCAGCGCCACCGTGGGAGACGTGAATCGATCGCACGCGCGCCTGGCTGTCATCGAGCAAGTGGTGGACTACGCGCTGGCGAAGTCGGGTCTATACGTGGTCATCAACGCCCACCACGAAACTGGCCTCAAGACCAACAGCCGGGCCGCCGTGCTGGAACGCCTGTGGGCCGATATCGCTGATATCTTCGCCATGAAGGAACACCGGCTGTTGTTCGAAATCCTGAACGAGCCGCACCGGTCGGACGGTTCGAATTCGCCGATGCCGGCAGCGGATCTGCGCGCGATGGTCAAGCTGGCCTATGCCAAGATCCGGGCCGTGGATGCCGAGCGCATCATCATCATCGGCGGCAACCAGTGGTTTGGCGCCGCCGAGATGGCCAACGTGTGGACCGACCTGTCAGGTGTGGGGGATGGACAGGATCCATACGTGATGGCCACCTTCCACCACTACGACCCCTGGACGTTCTGCGGGGACAACCAAGGCACTTACGACGACAACTGGACGGACGCCAACGTTTCGGGACCCATGGCCACCATGCTGGCGTGGGCGCAGTCCACGGGCAAGGGCATGCCGGTGTACATCGGCGAATGGGGGGTGGGCTGGGGCAGCCGCTACACGACCATGGACTGCAACAACATCCGGTCCTGGTACCAGAAGATGGTCGACAACGCCCAGGCAAGCGGGATTGCCACGTCGCTGTGGGACGACAGCGGCTGGTTCAAGGTGTGGGACATCGGCGCCAAGTCCTGGAACAACAACCTGGTCGACTGCATTGCGGGGACGTGCAGTTGGAACGGCACCGAGCGCTTCAACGCCGGCTGCAAGTGACCGCGGTTGGTTTCCAACGTCGACATTCGCCGGCCACAACAGCGTTTTGCCGAATGCGGCTATCCACGAGCAACTCCGGAGGTCATTTGCCTACCAACATCCTGCGAATCTCGGCACTCCTTGCCCTTGCCACCACCGTCGCGTGCGGAGGGTCATCGTCCAACCCCGAAAACACCGGCGGCGTCGCCGGCACGACGTTCCCGCCGGGCAGCCAGGGCGGCAACGGCGGCTGGGCCCCGACGAGCATAGACGGCGGCACGCCAGTCGCTGCGCAAACCTGCTTCGACCGAGCCGCCGCGCTGGTCGAATTGCTAACGCCGGCCCAGTGCTACGGCCAGATGACTCAGGTCGACAGCGCCGGGCTCACGGTCAATGAGGCGACCGCGGCCCTCCTGGGCTCGGTGTTGAGCGGTGGAAGCTCGGATCCAGCCAGCGGCAACAAGATCACCGACTGGATTTCCCTGGTCACCTCGTACGTCGACATCGCCAAGACTTGGAGTCCGCACATCGGTCTGCTCTACGGCGTCGACTCGGTCCACGGCAACAACAACGTCGAGGATGCGGTCATCTTTC
>JADGRD010000213.1 GCA_017881285.1 Pseudomonadota bacterium
CTGCGAAGAAGCCTGCGAAAAAGCCTGCCGCCAAGAAGCCGGTGGCCAAGAAGCCCGCGAAGAAGCCCGCGGCCAGGAAGCCCGCGAAGAAGAAGCACTAGCCTTCTATCTCAGCGCCAACACGAAGACGTCGTAGAAGGCGTGGGTGTACACGGCCACGGCGAAGCCGCGTAGCTTGAAGAGGGTGGCGAACGCAATGCCCGCCAGCGCGCGGAACGTGAACGAGCCGAAGCTCCAGGGGTCGCCGGTCGGCGGCAGGTAGTGCGCGAGCGAGAAGATTACCGACGAGACCAGGAAGGCGCCGAGCACCGCGGCCCAGCGGCTCATGCCCAGCAACTTGTCGAAGAGCGCGATGCACCCTGAAAGCAGGCCCAGGCGGAAGACGGTTTCTTCGTACACGCCCGCGCCCAGCGACATGACCAGCCGGGTGAGCAAACCCTGCTCCGGCAGCCCGGCGGCCAAGGTGGGCGAGATGCCGAGCACCTTGGTCATCACCAGGACGATGAGCGACCCCATGGTCAGCGCATAGATGGTGCTTTCGAGGACGACGGGCAGGAAGACCTTGCCGTTGAACTGCTGTGTGCGCTTGAGCAGGGCGAGCCCGAGAGTAAAGGCGAGGGCCACGGCGACGAGGAAGACCAAGTAGCCCGAGAGCGTCAAGCCCAGCGACGTGAAGAGCAGGGTGGTCACGAAGTCGGCCCCATTGAGCATGGGCAGCGTGAAGAGGACCCCGACCTGGTAGATGATGAAGAGCGGAAAGACCAGGATGAGGCTGGTGAGGAGGTTCCTCGGGCTGTCTTGCTGCGCGGCCACGCGGGCTACTTCCAGTCGGGCTCGGCCCGCGCGTGGCTTGGATCGGCCGCGGGCCCGCCCGCGGTGCGCACGGAGATGCCCGCCCGGCCAGCCCGCGCCGCCGCGCGGGCAGCTCCGGGCGACTCGGCGGGCGGTTTTACGATGGCGGAGACCTCGCGCGATGGATCGAGGTACTTGCGCGCGACGCGGGCGACGTCGGCCACCGTCACCTTCATGATGTAGTCCCCGTACTGCCGGTAGGCCTTCCAGCCCTGGCCATAGGCTTCATGGAAGGCCAGGGCCGCGGCCAGCGCGCTCTTGCGCTGCAACCCGATGGCATGCACGCCGATGAGGTAGCGTTGCGCGCGGGCGAGCTCTTCCGCGGTGATGCCCTTTTGGGTGACCTCACGCAGCTCGTGGCGAACCACCTTGATTGCCTCGTCCAGGTTCTCGGGGCTGCTGGCCAGGTAGACCGCGAAGTACCCGGGATCGAGTCCTTCCACCGAGAAGGCGCTGACTCGGTAGGCGAGCGCGCGCTTCTCGCGAATCTCGGTGAAAAGCCGGCCGCCCTGTCCGGAAAGTACGTAGGCGAGCACCTCGAGGGGGAAGCGATCCTCGCTGGCAAAGCCGACGCCCTGGTAGCCGAGCACCAGGTGCGACTGTTCCTTGGACATGAACTTGAACACCTGCGCCGGTTCGGCGCGCACGGGCTCGGAGGGAACCAGCGGTTTCTCGAGGGTCTGTTCGGGCGAATCGCCGAAGAGGGCGGCCACCTTCGCCCGCACTCGTGCGGGATCGACGTCGCCGACTACCGCGATGGTCAGGTTCGAGGTGCTGTAGCGCTGGTGGAAGTGGTTGAGCAGCTTGCGCCGCGAGAGCCCGGCCACCGATTGCGCGGTGCCCATCAGATCGAGTCGGTAGGGATGCTTGCCCCACATCGCCGCGTGGAAGAGCCTGAACGCGACCTGCCCGAGGTTGTCCTCCTGCGCGCGGATATCGTCGAGCACGACGCGGCGTTCCTTCTCGAGCTCGTCCTCCGGGAAGGTGGCGTTGCGCAGGCAATCCGCCACCAGATCGAAACCCCGTTCGAAGTAGCGCGAGAGGAATTCGGCTTGCAGGCCCAGGCTGTTGCGGCCGGTGTACCCGGTCAGCGCGCCGGCCATGCCTTCGACCTCGTTCATGATCTGTTCCGCGCTGCGGGTCTTGGTGCCGTGGGTGAGCAGGCCGGCGAGCAGGTTGGAGATCCCGTTCGAGCGATCGTCCTCGTAGCGAAGGCCACCGACCCAGGTCGCGCGCAGCGCGACCACCGGCACCGAGGCGTCGCGCAGGATGAGCAGCTTCATCCCGGAGGGAAAGACACGGCGGCTCACCCGATCCACGTCCGGCGTGGCGGCCGCGGCGCGGGCAAAGCGGGCGTTCGCGCGCGTGCCCGCGCTCTCGGCCACCGCCCGCAACCGCGCGAGCACCTTGTCCACCTTGGCCGGCTGCTTGTTCGCCATCCGCTCCGGCACCTGCGCGTAAATAGAGAGATGCGAGGGGCGCAGGTACTCGGCGGCGATGCGACGGAGGTCGGCGGCGGTAGTCTTTTGCAAGGCCGCCAGGTAGCGCTCCTCGAAATTCGGATCCCCGGCGATGGCGGAGAAGAATCCCAGCTTGCGCGCGTAGCCCTGGACGGTTTCCTTGTCGAAGACGCGATCGCTCTCCAAGATGGTCTTGGCCTTGGCTAGCTCCTCCGCCGGGATCTCCTCGAACGCCAGTCGCGCCACCTCGTCGAGCATGGCGCGGGTGGCGTCATCGAGGCGGGCGGCGGGCAAGTTGGCCGCGATGACCAGCGCGCCGGGATCGCGCGCCGAGAACAGGTACGCCGAGGCACTGGTCGCCAGCTGTCGATTGCGTACCACCTCGAGGTTGAGGCGCGAGCTGTCGCCCTGTCCGAGCAAGACCGCGAGGAGGTCGAGGGCGGCGATGTCGGAATGGTTGATGGCGGGCGTCCGGTACCCGAGGAGAAGCTGCGCCTCCTTGACGTCGCGGCTCCGGCCAGCCACCCGCAGCGAGGGTTGCCCGGGCTGGGCCGGGCGCGTCCCAGCCGCGATCCCGCGCGGCATGGCGGCGAAGGCCAGAGCGATCTTCTTCTTGGCCGCGTCGGCGTCGAAATCGCCGACCACCACCAGAGTCACGTTGCTGCCCACGTAGCAGTGCGCGAAGAAGGCCAGGATGTCGTCGCGGCGCAGCTTGCGCACGGTGCTTTCGCTGCCGATGATGGGCCGGCCGTACGGGTGCACGTCGAACACGGTCTGAAACAGGCCCTGGCCGGCCTGGCGTTCGGGATCGTCGATGCCTTGTTTGATCTCCTCGAGCACGACATTGCGCTCGCGTTCGAGCTCGCCGGCGTCGAAGCTGGAGTTCATCAGCGTGTCGGCCAGGATGTCGAGGCCGGTGTCGAAGAAGCGGCTGGCCAGGACGAGGTGGTAGACGGTCTCGTCGTGGCTGGTCCAGGCATTGATCTCGCCGCCCGCGCTCTCGACCTCGCGGGCGATTTGGCCGACGCCGCGCTTCTTCGTGCCCTTGAAGAGCATGTGCTCGAACATGTGGGCAATGCCTGCCAGCTCGGGCGGCTCGTCGGCGGAACCGATCTTCACCCAGGCTTGGAAGGCCACCACCGGGGCGGCGTGATTCTCTTCGAGCACCACTTCGAGGCCATTGTCGAGTTTGAATACCACGCGCCTGAGTCTCCCTTCCGCGTCCATGGTTGGCAGGTGCCCCGCCGAGGAGCCCGCGAGTCCCCCGGCGCAGCCGGCAAGAACCCCGAGGACAGAGCAGGCGAGGGCAAGCTTCACCGAGTTACCGTAGCACGGCGCGCGTCCGGCGCGTGCTAGAAGCGGGGCATGACGGATGCCGTCCGGTGCCCCATCTGCAAGCGCGAGATCCGTGCGGAGGCCCAGGCCCCCAGGCCGTTTTGTTCGGCGCGCTGCCGCGTCGTCGACCTGGGAAGTTGGCTGGAGGGGCGATACCGCATCGGCAGCGCGGCCGACGAGGTCGAGGACGAAGCGTCGCCCGGGTCGGACGAAGAGGGCCGGAAGGGCGATTCATGAATCGGCCCCCATAATTTTGTGGCGACGTCCCCGGTTCGTGATAATTTTCGCGGCCCTGACGGCGGGGCTTTCGTCGGAAGGGAGTATGGGGGGAGACTAACACATTCGGTGCGATGCAGGCGGTGGGTGGGTTAGCCGACGGCGTAATCCGCGGGTCTCTCGGAGAATGGCGGATGACACCGCGCTGATTCTCCCTACGCGCTAATTGGCTTCGAGTGCGGTACGAAGCTCCGCGATCATCTTCTCGCACGTGGGCAGATGCGCTTTCTCTGCATCTAGAATCCGAAGGATGGCATTCTTCTTCAGCGCGGCCACCGCGGCTCGACTCTGAGCATCTGGGCCGGCTGCGTCGCAGACGATATCGATCAAACGATCGACCGCATGCAGACGACCTAAGAGGTAATCGTTTTCGCGAAACGCGCGCGACAAAAACGCCGCAAACTGGTTGAAGGTGGTGCCCTTCAGGCGAAAAGCTCCAAGCCGCTCGATCCCGCTGGCGTCCTGTGCACTGATCCGGTCGATGCGGATTTCATTGAATTCGCTGGCCTCCCGCGACGGCACGACCGGAAACGTCAGCACGTCCCAGAACGAAAAGCCGAGATAATTCACCAGCACCTCGTGCCGCCCGCCGGACGGCCAGCCCTCGGTTTCAGCCAGCAGAGCATCGATGTCGCGTGTACTGGACTTGAGGTCGATATCCGGACCAAGCTGCGCGATCAGCAGATCGAGTTGATCTTTGTGCTGCGCAGCGAATGATTGCGCATAGGTTGCGATCTCCCTGACCTCGGTCGGCGATGGCGCCGAGCGGAAGATGTCCTCGACCAGGTTCCTGGTCGCGGCATTGAGGGACGTCGCCTCCTCCCGCCGTTCTAGCGTCTCGACACATTCGTAGAACTTGCGCTTGAGCCGATCGACGGCAGCGGCATCGAGATCTTCAAACCCTTGAGAACCGAGCATTTGATAAAGCCGGTTCTGACCTTCAATGAGAAAATGCAGCCGACGCTTGCGATATTCGACGTCAAACGCCAGCAGAAACGCCACCCATTTCGATGGGATTTCAGAATCGGTCGAAACTTCCGCCTGTAGCGATCGGCTGTCCGTGGGCTCGTATGTCACGCCGGCCTGGATCGCCCAGGCGTCGACGATTTCCGCGATGGCCCGTGCGAACGGCGATCCCGGGCGCACGCCGCGGATGTCCGTGATCAGTTTGCTGACGAAGCTGAGCGCCGAGGCGAGTTTGAGGCGCACATAAGCTTCGTACGCATAGCCTGCATCGCGCGCCGCCTTGCGATTGGCCTGTTCGCGCCAGCTTCGGATGCGATCTTCGCTGACCCGTTCATTGCGGTCGGTGGCCATTACCTCGGCGACGAGTCGGTTGATATGCGGACGCGCACTTTCGACGATGGCGCTGAGCCGGCGCGCCCGCTCGTTGAAGCGGACAATCCAACTTAGCTCATCCGTCAAAGGTTCAGCCAATGGAATGTCTGACAGCGCGCCCTTCAGCGTCGCGAAAAACCCCGGCATGCCGTGATGCGCGGGTGAGCCTGCTGGCGCCGGGTTCGGATCGATGTAGACCAGCCTGCGATCCACCTCTCGATAGGCGGGGCGGCCGCGGATCGCCGTGATCGCCTCCCGGAACGGTCTGCTGTTTAAGACGCTGCCGTCAATGAACGGAACGGAAGCCGCATCAACATTGATCTGGGCATACTGCTCAAAATTTTCCGCTATGAACTCCGAACGGCGTGGCCAGACGTCCGATCGCGCTCTGACCAGCTGGTCCATCTCCAGGATTCGCGCCGGCGGAAATGCCCCAGGAATGGAAGACGTTGCGCGCGCGGCAAACGCTAGCGCCGGTGCATTGGCGAGGTCGAAATCGCTGTCGGCGGCTCCGCTTGTGCTGCGGCGATATTTGAAATGCAGCACATGACGGTGCTCTCGTTCGTGGATAACGGGCGGATCGTGAATCTGCATGAGCTGCTGGGAGCCATAGAAATCCGTCACAGTCACGAACAAATCGAGCCCCTGACCCGATGGAAGGAGCGACGATGCCGGTTCGCGTAGCGGGTCCATCGCTTTGACCGCATCGTACATCAATGCGGCCATCTTCAGCCCGTCGAGCGGCGGCTGGAACCAGCGCGACCGCATGAATAGCGACAGCTTGGTTCGTACCTCCGGGTCGCTGATGAGTTCCCGGCCTGCCATGCGGGCCGCCCAGAAGAACGGTCGAAGCAGCCACTTGCTCCAGCTGCGCGCTCTCGCTTCCGGTGCGAGGAGTTCGGTGACATCGGCATTCTCGAGCCAGAGGTCGCGCAGCCGACCCATGGACAGGTCGTGACTCAACGCCCGTGCCAGCATAATGCCATTGATTCCGCCCGCAGAGGCTCCGGCGACGATATCGACGATGACCCGCAGCTCAACCGTTCGACCGATGTCGCGCAGAAGATCAAAATAGATCGTTTCGGTGTCGTATTCGGGATCGGAGCTGTCGCGCGTGTCAAAAAATGTTGCAGTCGAGCGC
>JADGRD010000214.1 GCA_017881285.1 Pseudomonadota bacterium
CGCGTGCGCGAGCAGGCGGTGGAGTACCTGGAGCGCCACCTGGGCTTCCGCGTGTCCGAGGACGTGGCGGCGCGGGTGCCGGCGCGCGATCTGCTCCTGGTGGCGTCCCAGAAAGGCAAGCGGCGCACCCACGCCTGCGTGGTGCTCAAGGTAATGCACGTTCTCCACCATCTGGCGGGAGGAGAACTGGCAACCCGGCTGGCGGTCAGCGCCGATCAGATCTTCCAGCACGTCGAGGACAAGGTCCTGCGCACCGTCGAGGAGATGAAGAGCGCGGGCTGTCAGATCGTCGAGTTCGAGTGGAGCCGGAAGGAGGAGGACAGCCTCATCACCAAGCTGCTCGCCAAACGCGACAACCTCGCGGCCCACGTCTACGACAAGCTGCGCTTTCGCATGATCACGCGCACCGAGGAGGAAATCGTCTTCGTCCTGCGTGAGCTGCTGCACCGCCTGGTGCCCTTCAACTACGTCATTCCCGGCGAATCGCAGAACGACATCGTGGACCTGCAGGCCTTCATCGAGCGCGATCCCTACCTGCGCGCCCATCTTCCCGACCTGCTCGATCTGTCGAACGTGACACCCGACAAGCGCACGCCCCTGGTCAACGAATTCTCGGGACCCAGCTATCGCGTGGTCAACTTCGTCGCGGATCTGCCGGTGCGGATGGACAAGCACCTCGGGCTATCCTCCGAGGATCCGCTCTTCGCGGATACCGGCTCCGTGGTCTTCGTGCTCACCGAGTTCCAGATCGTCGATGTGCGGACTGCGCAGGCGAACGAGCAGGGCGAGAACAGCCACGAACGCTACAAGGAGCGCCAGGCGACGCGCGTGCGGGGCCGCCTCATGCACGGCATGCAGGACGACGAGAACGGCGGGCCGGTGCTTGACTTGACAGGTCGCCAGGACGGCGATCTCGGTCACGATTGAAATGGGAACCCTGAAAGGGTTCCCAAACCCTCCCGCGCTCTGGCTCCGACGGGCGAAGCCCGTCTGCGCCAACGCGATCTGATGGGAACCCTGAAAGGGTTAGCTCTGCACTCGGCACCTCCCACCCGCCCTGCCACCCCCTCGCTGCGCTCGGCCTCGCCAAACCCTCCCGCGCTCTGGCTCCGACGGGCGAAGCCCGTCTCCGCCTACGCGATGTGACGCGAAGGCTTTTTGGGGGGCATGCGGCATCCGGGTGGGGAATGACGCGCGCGCGGGTGGAAGTTGGTCTATATTCGGTTACGAGATGAGGGGAACGCGGCCCAGGGTGGCGACGTGTTGGAATGATGCCCCGAGAGAGAGCCCGGGGAACAGATCTGTGCGCCCTGCATGCGGGCGGTGCATTCCATGGGGGTACACGGGTGGACTGGCGGAGGTGGGGGCATGATTCGCATCCTGCTCGTCGACGATCACGCGGTCGTCCGGCGCGGCGTGCGCGACATCCTGACGGAGGCCCTGGGCAAGGTAGCGTTCGGCGAGGCGAGCAAGCCCTCTGAGGCCATCGAGAAGCTGCAGGCCGAGGATTGGGATGTCGTGGTGCTCGATATCTCGCTGCCCGGCCGCGGCGGACTGGATGCCCTGCGTGAGATCAAGCGACTCCGGCCGGCCCTGCCCGTGCTGGTGCTCAGCATGCACGCCGAGGATCACTACGCGCTGCGGGCTTTGCGCGCGGGCGCCGCGGGCTACGTGAACAAGGAAAGCGCGGCCGAGGATCTGTCCGGAGCGGTTCGCAAGGTGCTCGCCGGGGGTACGCATGTGAGCGTGCGCCTTGCGGAAACCCTGGCCAAGAGTCTGAGGGTTGACACTTCGCGTCCCGCCCACGACCGACTCTCGGATCGCGAGCTGGAAGTCCTGCGCGGGCTCGCGGGCGGCAAGACCGTCAAGCAGATCGGCGTCGATCTGGCCCTCTCGGAGAAGACGGTCAGCACCTACCGCACGCGTCTCCTCGAAAAGATGCAGATGCACACCAACGCCGAGCTGATTCAGTACGCGCTCCGCGAGGGTCTGGTTGAGTAGGCAAGCCGATTGACATGGGAACCCTGAGAGGATTAGCTCTGCACTCGGCACCGCCTCCCACCCTGCCTCCCCCGCGCCTCGCGCGGCCTCGCCAACCCCTCCCGCGATGGCCCGCAGGCAGGCCGTGAGCAAAGCTCACCGGCTCCCCGCGCAATTGCGCCACGCGTGACCCTTTGACGCTGGGCATGCTTGTAGGACCGAACCTGACAAGGGATTCAGACATGCGCCGGTGGATAGGCCGCACGGTTCGTGGCCCAATAACGTTCTTGGGAGCACTGCTAAAGCGCATGAAGAAGATTCTCCTCGTTGACGACCATCCTGCGGTAACTCAGCGCATCGGCGAACTGCTGGCGACAGCGGTTCCGCAGGCCGAGATGACCGCCGCCTCATCCGGCGAGCAAGGACTTGCGCTAGTGGCGGAGAACTCCTTTGACCTCGTCTTGCTCGATCTGCGCTTGCCCGGTTGTGGCGGCATCGACGTGCTCAAGGAGATCCGCGCGAGCAAGCCGGGGCTGCCCGTCATCATCATCAGCTCCTTGCCGGAATCGCCGTACGCCACGCTGGCGCGCCGGGCGGGCGCGCGCGGCTTCGTGACCAAGAGCGCGCTGGTTCAGGAACTGGGCCATGCCGTGCGCACGGCGCTCGGCGACTGCGCACTGACCTAGAGCGCCGAAGGGTTTGACTCCCGTCGTGAAATCGCGCATTTGCGTCGCGTCCCTTCGTTGCTCGTCGGTCAAATACGTCGAGTATTCTCCCCTCCTCGCGCCTCGGGCCGCTCGCAACTGCGCAATTTCATTTGGTCCCTCAAACCGTTCGGCGCTCTAGGCCTTACTCGCCGTCGTGCTGCCTCGCGGCCGACGCGGCTGCTTCCCTATACGCGCGAAGCTGGGCCGTGTGCGCTCGTGCCCAGGCGTCGGAGCTGGCCGGTGGGTGGAGGACCAGCGCGAAGGCGACGACCAGCGCGGCCAGGCCCACGCAACCGATGGCTACGTCGTTGCCGCGAACCAGCCCACGCCGCAACCAGCGCGGCGGCATGACAAAACCGAGCACGGCGCCCGCAATGAATCCCGCGGCATGGGCCGTGTTGTTCGCGCGAATCATCACGCCGAAGATCATGGTGTAGGCCGCCCACTTGAGCATCTGATTGCGCACGCCTCGGCCCACACCGGTTCCGTCGCGCTGGCCCCAGCCCGCGGCGGCGCCGCACAGTCCCATGATGGCCCCCGAGGCGCCGGCGGACACCGCGACCATGCCCATGACCTGACAGACGGCGAAGCCGACCACGCCCGTGAACATGAAGAGGAAGAGCATGCGGGCGCGGCCGAAGGTGTCCTCGATGGCCGGCCCGATCTGGGCGAGCGCGAGCATGTTGAAGCCGAGATGCAGGAGCCCGATGTGCAGGAAGATAGCCGTCGCGTGCCGCCAGAGCTGCCCCGCCTCGAGCGCGGGCAAGTAGTAGGCGCCAAGGTAGATGAGATCCTCGCTGTCGACCGCGAAATAGCCCGTGCCAGGCCGCGACAGCATCAGGCGCAGGTAGGCGACCGCGATGATCATGCCGAGCAACGTGCTGACCGAGACCGCCGTGGGCACCACTAGGCCGAGCCGATTCGCCTTTTGCCAGACGCGCGCGCCGAGGGCCGTCCCGCACTTCACACACCGCCGCTCGTGCCGGTCCTGCACCTGCCCGCACTGTGGGCAGACCTTGTGCTGGTAGCCGGCGTGACCAATCTGCTTGCGCGTCCGCTGCTGCCAATCCCGCCACGCCTTCTGCCAGCGCATGAGCCTCCAGCGCAGGCGCGTTCCATTGAGGCCGAGGACGGACGCCCAGCCGACGATGGTCTCGATGAGGTCGTTATCCCGATTGTCGTGAGACGTCATAGGCGGAGGCGAGTCGGGCAGCAGTGTATCACCCGGTCGGCAGTGAATATCCCGGGGAGCACGGTCGTCACAGGCATGGGGGGAGAACCATGCGCATCTCGCTCGGACTGTTGCCATTGCTGCTCACATTGGCCGAGCCGGCTCCGCTGCTCGCCGACAGCGGTTTTCGTTGCCCATCCGGCCGTCTGGTTTCGGTGGGCGACCGCATGGGCGAGGTAGGGGACCGCTGTGGCGACCCGGACGCGGTCGCCGAGCGGGTGGAGAAGCGCAAGGTGAAGCACAAGATCACTCGGCGGATCGGCAACGTCGAGGAGTCGGTGATCGAGGAGCAGGAGATCGAAATACCCATCACCGAGTGGACCTACGACATGGGACCACGGGCCTTCACCCGCTACGTGATCTTCGAGAACGGCACCGTGGTCAACGTGGCCACGGGAGTGTACGGCAGGAAGTAATCGCTTCAGACATTGAAGCGAAAGTTGATCACGTCGCCATCCGCGACCGTGTACTCCTTGCCTTCCAGGCGCAGCTTGCCAGCCTCGCGGCACTTGGCTTCGCTGCCCAGCTTCACCAGGTCCTCCCAGCGGATGACCTCGGCGCGGATGAAGCCGCGCTCGATGTCCGAGTGAACCTTGCCCGCCGCCTTGTGGGCGCTACTACCCTTGCGCAAGGGCCAGGCGCGACATTCATCCTCGCCGGCGGTGAGAAACGAGATCAGGTCGCACAGGGCATAGGCGGCGCGGATGAAACGGCCGGCCGCCGGCTCGTCGAGCCCCAGCGAGGCGACGAAGTCCTTCTGCTCCTCGGGCGCCATCTGCGCGATGTCCATCTCCACCGCGCCGGCTAGGACCACCAAGCCAAGGCCGCTCTTGCGCGCGTACTCGGTCAGGTCGGCGGGGACGGGCTTGGCGGCGTCCGCCTCGGCCACGTCGAGGATGAGCATGAGCGGCTTCAAGGTGAGGAAGCGATACCCCGAGATCGACCCGAGATCGGTCGCGGTGAGGGTCTCCAGGCCGCGCAGCGGCTTGCCCGCGTCGAGGTGGGCCTTGAGCTTTTCGAGCAGCTCCTTCTCGGCGGGCTTGGCCTTCTCCTTCTTGAGTCGATCGAGGCGCGTCTCGATGAGGATGAGATCGGAGAGGTTCATCTCGATCTCGAAGTCGTGCGCTTCGACAAGCGGCTGGGGAGCCTCGCCGGCGGCGTTGGCGAAACCGCGAACGACGTGGCACAGGGCATCCACCTCGCGCATGGCGCCCAGCACCCGCTCATCGAGGCCCTTGCCTTCTCCGGGCGTCGCCGCCGCGGCCACGTCGCAGAAGGCGATCTCGGCGTAGACGGTCTTCTTGGGGTTGTAGAGCTTGGCCAGCGCGTCCACGCGCGCGTCGGGCACCTTGACCACGCCGAGGTTGGTCTTGCCGCGCGTGGCGCCGTAGCCGGTTTCGGCCGAGAGGCCCGTCAGCGCATTGAATACCGTGGTTTTTCCGCTGCCGGGAAAGCCAACCAAGCCGATCTTCATGGCAGCGTACTAGCGCGGGCACCTAGCCGGGGTCAATGATTACGAACTGACTGCGATCTTGCGCGGCTGGGCTTCGGGCTTCTTGGGCAGAACCAGGGTGAGCACGCCGTCCTTGAGGCTGGCGTGCACGTGCTCGCCGTCGACCCCATCGGGCAGGGTGAGCTCGCGCGCGAACGAGCCGTAGCTGATCTCGGAGAGGCAGGTCTGCTCGGTCTCCTCCTTGTGGCTGCTCTCGCGACGCCCGGAAACCTTCAGGCGATCTCCGTCCAGCGAGACCTCGACGGCCTCGGGCTTGACTCCGGGAAGATCCGCCGAGAGCACGTACTCGCCCTTGTCTTCCTTGACGTCGAAGCGTGGTGCGAAGGCGGCGTCGTTCGCGGCTGCACTTGCCGCCGAGGGCTCCGCGGCGATCAACGCGGCCAAGGTGCGGAAGGGATCCCAGGACCACGCCCAGGAATCGCCGGGTGAATGCGCAACAGCGTGGGTTGGATTGCGAAGAATGATGCCGGTCATGTCAATTGCTCCTTTCGTCGTTTCTCTGTTGTAGACGTATGCACCCTGGCTCGAACGTCAAGAGGAGCGTGGCGGTCCTATTTGGCTTCAGCGCTGTCCGTGCGCCGCCAGCGCAGGCTGAGCAGCGATTCGAGGAGCACGACCAAAATCAAGATCGCCGAGAGGGCGTGCCACAGCTCGACTCGGTGCGTGGGCGGCTTGGCCCCGGGACGCGCCGCCGCCACGCGATCGGGGCGTTTCTCCGGTGCTAGTCGCGCCGGATCCGACTCGCGCGGGTCGAGGTTGACCGCGAAATCTTGGGCCGGTTGCGCCGCAAAGCTACCGTCTGCGCCCGCCCCCCGTACGTGATAGAGGCCAATCTGGTCGGTGCCGGCGAAGACCACGCTGCGGGCGGAGCCGCCCGGCTCGCGCTTGCCCACCCAGACCGAACCGTCGGGACACCGGACCTCAAGTGTGTGCACGTCGCCGGCGAAGGCGAGCCCGCGCGCCTCGCCCA
>JADGRD010000215.1 GCA_017881285.1 Pseudomonadota bacterium
CGACAGGCCGTGGCGCGCGAGCAGCTCACGTGCGGTGGGCAGCGGCGCTCGCGTTTCTTCCGCCGAGCCACTCATGACAGTGGCAGGCCAGGATCGACGCTCAAGTCGAGCGTACCGTGTTCCCCGCGCGCGATGGCCCACGTTCCCGCGAGCGCGATCATGGCCGCGTTGTCGGTGCACAGCGCGGGCGCGGGCACGTAGAGCGAGAAGCCGTCTTCGGCCGCGGCGGTCGCCAGGGCATGGCGCAAGCCGCGATTGGCGGCCACGCCGCCGCACACGAGCAGATCGCGCAGGTTTTCGCGCAGGAGGGCCCGCCGCGCTTTGCGCACGAGCACGTCGACCACGGCGGCTTGGAAGCTGGCGCAGAAATCCGCGAGGGCCGGACCCTCGGGCCGGCCAAAGGCGAAAAGGCGGGTGGCCACCGCGGTCTTGAGCCCCGAAAAGGAGAAGTCGAGATCCTCGCGGCCGGGCAGGGCGCGCGGCAGCTGGATGGCCTTGGCGTCGCCCTCGGCGGCCAGGCGGTCGATGACCACGCCGCCGGGATAGCCGAGGCCGAGGAGCTTGCCGACCTTGTCGAAGGCCTCGCCGGCGGCGTCGTCGCGCGTGGAGCCGAGCAGGAGTGTCCTGGCCTGTCCCTCGACGCGAAAGAGGGCGGTGTGCCCGCCCGAAACCAGGAGCGCGACGTGCGGGAAGGGCGGCGGCGGGGGATTCTTCGCATGTTCGAGGAAAATCGCGGCCAGGTGGCCGGCCAGGTGATTGACCCCGACCACCGGCCTGCCGAGGGCGTAGGCCATCGACTTGCCCAGCTCGAGCCCGACGAGGAGCGGCCCGACCAGACCCGGGCCGCGGGTGGCGGCGACGCCGTCGAGCTCCTCGGGCTGCACCCGCGCCTCGGCCAAGGCGGCGCGCACGACCTTGACCACGGTCGCGAGGTGCTGGCGCGAAGCCACCTCCGGCACCACGCCGCCGTACTCCGCGTGCACGAGCACCTGCGACGAGATGATGTTCGAACGAATGGCCTTGCCGTCCTCCACCACGGCGGCGGCGGTCTCGTCGCACGAAGTCTCAAGGCCAAGGACCAACACGCAGGCACTCGCTTCGCGGCTAGAGGTTGTTGAGAATGGCGCGGATCTCGCGGGCAAACCGGCCGTCCGGCGCCAGGTCCAGGTATTTCTTGTAGGCCGCGCGCGCTTCCTCGAGCTTGCCGGCCTCCTGCTCGGCCGTGCCAAGGAAGACGTAGGCGTCAGCGCGGGAGGGATCGGTGGCGAGCGCCTTCCGCGCGAGCGAGCGCGCCTCGCCGAGATGGCCGCGGTCGATCTCGGCACGGGCCAGGATAACCATGACCTCCGCATCCTTGGCGTCGGCCTCCAGGGCGAGACGGCAGGCCGCCAGCACGGCCCGGGCCTTGCCCTTGCCGTCGGCATTGACGTCGATGCACTTCTGGCGCAGCTCCCCCGCTGCCGGGGGCGACGTCACGGCGGCGGGCTCGCCGCTGCCTGTCTTCGGCGTTTCACTCGGTGTGGCCGCCGCGGCGCCAGCGGCAGGTGGAGAGGGAACCGGCGGCGGGTTGGGCGCCACGGCCGCGCTCGGGCTTGGCGCCACCTGGACGCCGGGGGCAGCCGCCGGAGGTGGCGTGGGCGGAGGCGGCGCACCGGGAGGCTGCACGGCGGGAGCGGCCGGAGGTAGGGACGGCGCCGACGGAGTCGCGGTTGGCGAGGCCGCGGGTGGCGGCGCGGCGGGGAGCGGCTCGGCAGGGTGCGATGGCCTGTTCATGAGTGCCAGGGCCCCGACCGTGCCGAGGGCGAAGGCGGCGATGGCCATGAGCAAGACCTGCCGAACCTGCCTCGGTTTCCGCACCAGCCGGGTGATCTCTGCAGAGTCGCGCGCCAACGACTCCGCGGATTGGGCATCGTTGCTTTCGGCGCTGCCCGAGGCCGCCGTCGGCGACGAGCCTCGCTCGGATTCCGCCGGTGGCTCCCCGTCCATGGGCAGGACGTCCTCCGGCCCCAGGCGCGTCGCGGCCTCCTCGGCCGGCTCGGCATCCACCTGGGCCGGGGCGGCCGGTGGTTCCGCCGGCTTGGCCTCCATGGACTGCACGTCGCTGGGCTCCACCTCCTCCAGATCGGCCGTATCGAGCTCGGCACCGCTGATCTTGCTCTCCGCCGGCTTCACCGCGGCCGACGCGTCCGCCGTCGGCTTCGCCAGGGCTGGCGCGGCCATCGCCTCCGGGTGTGACTCGGGCGGGGCGACCGCGGGCCAGGCCCCCCAGTCGACTTCCTTGCTCGGCCGCTCGGGCTCGGCCGGCGGGATCGCCTGGCTCTTGCTTCCATGGGTGGAAGAAACTACCTCTTGCACGAGGGCCGCCGCTGCCTCCGCCGCCGGATCGCCGTAGCGCTGGGTGTGGCGATCCAAGGCCAAGGGTTCCTTGACGCTGCCATCACCCTCGGAGAGGGCCTCGTGCATGGCGGCGGTGTGCAGCACGGAATCCCCGCTTAGCAGGCGTTCGGCCAGACCCATCGGCTTGGTGGGCCGCGGCTCTTGGCCGCCCTGAGCGGGCGCCTTGCTGTCTGGCACGGCGACCTTCACATGCGCCTCCGCTGCGGGGCTGGCTTCCGGTTCCGCGAACAGATTCTCGACGGGAACACCCTTGAGGGTGTCGGCGGCCCTGCCGGAGTCCGCGCCTTCCGCCATGGTCGCGTCCACGCGCGAAGGCAACGCGGCTCCCAGGGTTTCCTCGGCGGAAAGAATTTGGCCGGTGGACGGCGCAGGCAGGATTTCGTCCTCGCCCGCAAGCTCGGCGGACAAGGCGATCTCGGCTGACGCCTGCAGCTCGCCGCTGGCCGCCGGTGCCTCGGCCCCACCCTCGGAGAGCCAGGTTGCCAGACGCACGCCGGGCGCCGCCTCGGCACCGCGTTCGGGCGCCTGGCGCGCGAAGATAATCTGGTCGGCGAAAAGCTTGTTGATGATACCCAGGGTTTCGAGATCGGGAAGGTCGCTGTCTTCGACGACCTCTTGCAAGGTGCGGGCGCCGTCGCAAAGGCGCAATACGGAATTCATCTCGTCGGGGAGCTCCGCCAGCTCCTCGGCGAGCACCCGGCAGTCCACCTCGATAACGCCGCTCGTGGGCGGCAGGCTGTCGAGCAAGCGCGTGCCTTCGTCGAGTCTGCGCATCCCCTCCATGAGCAGCGCCGCCATCGACATGTCGATCACGTCGTGGCGCCGGATGTGTTTGAACTCGACGGCGAATTGCCCATCCGACCACGAGAAAAGCCGATAGAGGGCATGTGCGCCCGAGAGCCGGCCAACCTCCGCGTCGATCACCTTGCCGTCGCGGAAGAAGATCGAGCCGCGGCGTTCGTCGCGGTTCACGATGTGGATGATGCCCGACTTGCGATTGAGCTCGATGGTCTGGACGAGATCGACCACGCCCACGTCGGAGAGGTGGCCGGCGAAGCGCGTGCGTCCCTCCCGGCGCGATTCCATGCGTTCGCGTTCCGCCCGCTGCAGGGCCGTGCGCACCCGAATGCCGATCTCCTTGATGTAGATCGGCTTGGTCAGGTAGTCGTCCACGCCGAGCTCGAGGCCGCGGATCTTGTCCTCGATGGACTTGCGGCCCGAAACGAAGAGGAAGGGGATCTTCGCCCAGTCAGGGTTGGCCTTGATGCGGTTGCACAGCTCGAAGCCGTCCATCTCGTCGAGATCGGTGTCCGAGATGATGAGGTCGGGGAGCTCGGCTTCGAGCGACGTGAGTGCCTCCCGGCCGCTCCTCGCGGTCGTGACCTCGAAGCCGGCCTTCTTCAGGCTCACGTCGAGAACGCGCAGGCTCTTGGGGTCACCGTCGACGAGGAGAAGACGGTTCTTTGTCTGAGGCGTGTCCATTCCAAGCAAAGTGGGCATTGTATCGCTCATCGCCCGGCGGGGCTATGCGTTGCATGCCGACCCTTGCCGCCTCGAAAATCGGTGATGCCGGTAGGATGCGGTGCGACATGCAGAGACGCGAGGCGTTGCTATTGTAGGCGCGGTGCGACTATATTTCCCCTCCGTGCTGCGTGTC
Source organism: Pseudomonadota bacterium (assembly GCA_017881285.1). Lineage (GTDB taxonomy): Bacteria > Myxococcota_A > Polyangia > Fen-1088 > Fen-1088 > Fen-1118. The sequence continues at coordinate 4,055 of JADGRD010000215.1, forward strand.
CTATACTGCGTCGATGCTGGACGAGGAAGTCACGAACATTCTCGCTCTTGCCGAAGCTTGGAACCTTCCCTTGGCGCGCAAGGACGCTGAATTCCTCGTCGCATACTTGAGTCAGATCCTCAAGTGGAACGAGCACGTGAACCTAACGGGAGCCCGGGAGCTGCGCGAGCTGGTGGGAGATCACCTCCCGGACAGCTTCGCGCTTGCGAAGTTGTGTCCTCGGGCAGCGAATGTCGTGGATATAGGTTCCGGTGGCGGGCTGCCCGCGGTCCCCTTTGCGGTCCTGCGGCCAGACTGCAGCGTCACGCTCGTCGAGCCGAGAGCCAAGCGGATCGCCTTTCTCAACACGGCGGCCAGGGGCTGCGACTACCGGCTGCTCAAGGTGGTGCGTGCAAGGATGGAGGAAATTGCCGACTCCACCTTCACCGTGGCCACCTCGCGCGCAACCTTTGGCCCGGACGAGTGGTTGGGGATGGCCCCGCGGCTTCTCTCCACCGGCGGCATGGCGGTCGTGTTCGCGGCCAACCCCATCGCAGGGTGTGTCGCTGGCGCACAGCTTGTGGAAGCGGTTGCGTACACAACCTCGAGAGGCGCTCCGCGTTGGTCGGGGTCCTACTGTTTCACGTGAAACCCATCGATGCCCTGGTCCGTGCCGCATACGCCCCTATGAGACACCCGATGTTCCACGTGGAACACGCTTCTCCAAGCCCGTTGACAGGGGACCCCCGTCCTTCCACATTGCTACCCGGTGCTGCCTTCCCTCTCCAGCCAGCTCACCGCCGAGCTGCTCGCCCTCCGCGATCAACATCGCCTACGCTCCTGCCAGAGCCTTGCAGGCGCTTCACGCGTCAACGTCACCAGCGACGGGCTCCGCCTGACCGCTTTTTGTTCGAACGACTACCTCGGGCTCGCCTGCCATCCTGCCCTCGCGCGCGCAGCTGCCGAAGCCACCGCCAGGTCCGGCTTCGGCGCCGGGGCGTCGCGCCTGGTTTCCGGAACCCTGCCAGAGCACCTTGCACTCGAGGACGCCCTCGCCTCGCTTGTCGGGGCAGAAGCCGCCTTGCTCTTCCCCACCGGCTACCAGGCCAATCTCGGAGCCATCACCGCCCTGGCAGGCCCCCTGGACCTGATCGTCGCCGACCGGGCGGATCACGCGAGCATTATCGACGCCTGCCGCCTTTCCCGGTCCAAGCTGGCCTTCTACCCTCATCTCGACCTCGCCCGCGCCGAGAGGCACCTAAACCACTTCGGTCCCGCCGCCCGCCGCCGCTTTCTCGTCACCGAGTCCCTTTTCAGCATGGACGGCGACGTCGCGCCCCTCCCGGAGCTCCTCGCCCTGGCCCGCGCCCATGACGCCGCGCTCGTCGTCGATGAGGCCCATGCCATCGGTTGCCTCGGCCCGAGCGGCGCGGGGCTTTGCGCCCACTTCGGCGTGCGTCCCGACGTCCTCGTAGGAACCCTCGGCAAGGCAATCGGCGCCAGCGGCGCCTTCGTGGCCGGAACCGTTGGCCTGCGCACCTACCTCTCCAACTGCGCCCGCCCCTTCCTCTTTACCACTGCCTTGCCCCCCCCAGTTGCCGCCGCCGCCCTCGCCGCCGTCCAGATTATCACCTCAGTGGATGGAGACCTTCTCCGCCGCGCCCTCCGCGAACGCGTGACCCAGCTCCGCTTTCGCCTCGTCCTTCCTCCCGACCCGTTTGCCGCCCCCATCCTGCCCATGATTCTCGGGCCCGACGACCACGCCCTACGGGCGTCTAGCCAACTTCGCGACAAGGGAATCCTCGTCCAACCCATCCGTCCTCCAACTGTCCGCGAAGGCACTGCCCGCCTCCGCATCACACTTTCCGCGCAGCACACACCCGAGCAGGTCGCGACCCTCGCCGACGCCGTCGCCTCTCTGTCCCTCAATCCCTCTTGCCCGTCCGCTATCCCTACGCTTGCAGACGAGCCCACACCCAGGTGTTCCAGCCAAACGACGAGTCGCGCATCAGATCGCGCGCCGTCCTCTTCTGAACAGGTGTTTCGCCACCCGGGTAGACTGCCAGAATCTTGTCCGCTAGCTGCTGGTACCGCTCGCGCACACTTTGTACGTAGGCTCCCTGGGACTTCGGGCCTCCAAACGTCGCGCCTTCGTCGGAGTTGTAACCGACCAGAACCGGTACGTCGTTGTATTGGCCTGACTGGTAGAGTTTGTATTGATCTCCCACAATGACCCATGGTTTATACTGTTTTCTGTAATAAGAGAAGAACTATCGCGGGCTGAAGAATTATGTCCGTTAGATTGGCGATCCGAAATAATAGTATTT
>JADGRD010000216.1 GCA_017881285.1 Pseudomonadota bacterium
AAAACCGCGAGATCGTACGAGTTGCCCACCGTCAACCCGAGCGAGTCAATGGCCACCGACTTGCTCATTTGCGCGTGCCGCCCGCCCAAGTCGATGACCAGTTTCTTGTCGATGAACACCCAGACGTCATCGTCTCCGACGAATGAAAAAGTCTCTCCACCGTTGTACTTGAACGCGGTGTGAATCTCAGTGGTGAAGCTGAAATTGTGGTTCTGGCCCTGATTGCCGAAGCCCTGACCGTCGAGTGGAAAGAAGGAGTTGGGCTTTACCGCCGAGAACGTCGATATCCCCTTGCTGTCCACCAAGTGGAGCCCCAAGATGAAGGTGCGATTCACGTCCGTAACATCGCGATACCACTGATCGAACTCGCTCTGCCCAGTGGTGGACGACGTCTTACCTCCAGCGTGCGCATAGACCGGCTTACCATCGGCGCCCAGGGTCGTGTCCACGATGCCAGTGTCGAGCCCCGATGGCATGGTCTCGAAATCAGGGTGCCCTCCGGTTTGATTGCCCATCTTGAAATCGCGCACAACGCCAAACAAACCAGCACATTGGCCGGATGAGCCACCCGTGCTTCCCCCTGCTCCGGCAGTGCCGCTGGTTCCCGAGATTTCCAGGCCGAGAGCGTAGGCGCCGGTGGTTGTATTCGTCACGTTGACATAGCCCGGTGGTGGCCACACGGCGGTCACCGCGGTTCCGCCTCCGGTGCCACCTGTGCCAATACCCGAGGTGCTGCCGCCCGCTCCAAGAGTAAAAGTGACCCCCCCACCACCGCCACCGCCAGACGAGCCACCGCCGACTGGGGCCTGGCCTTCGCAGCTGGACAGAAGAAGAGCAGCAAGGCTAGCAACATCCACCCATGGGAACGTGTTACGTTCTCTGTGCTTTTCCATCATGCTCTCCTTTACACGTACCCAGATTCTAGGTACCAGATTGTTCCTTCGTCGTGCCTTGTCGCTCAAGCGATCAAACCGAGCTTAGCAGTCTCTGATCGTAAGGGGGGCCAGCTAGTTCGGCTCGTCAGAGTTTCAACCATTCTCGTTTTATTTCGACGACACCCACGACCAGGCCTCCGTGGCCATACCGGGCGATTGCGCATCGGTGATCCTGGAGCATGACAGCCTGAACGGCAATGCCCTGGGGGCACAACCTGGTGCTGCTCAGCAAGCTCAAGGACCGCGACGCGCGTCTGGCCTACGCCGCCGCGGCGCTGGAGCATGGCTGGCCGCGCGCGGTCTTAGTTCGCCGCGTCTAGGCGCGCACCGTGGACCGGCGGGGCAGGGCGCTCACCATGGTCTTGACGAATCGCTCGGCGTAAGGATTGCAATTTGGACTGTGCGCCGATCGATTCAGAAATCGAGTATCGATGCCGCGAGCTGGAATGAAAGACCGTTGAGCTTGTAGCCGAACTCGTCTCCCGACGAACTCTTCATCGACGCGGTGGTTACGCCCGAGGCGACGAGAGCAATGCCTAGCGACCAGGAAGGGGAAATGGCGGCGTCGCAGCCTGCGAGCACTGTAGCTCGCCAACGAAACGCCGGGCAAGCAGTGTCCAGGGCGTTGCGGCTGGCGTACGCCCTCACCCCGGGTTGTCAATGCGCATCAGCTCGGTGCATTATTTCTGCGCAGAAGTGCGTGCTATCACGGCAAACAGCGCGATCTTGCTTCTCACGGAACCGGGCAGCTCAACGCTCGTAAGTGAAGCATTCCGTTGATGCGGCGCGACCTGCTAGAACCAGGCCCAACCCCAACAAGGAGGGAATCAATGAGGATGCCATTACGTTGTCTCGGGATTGCTCTTCTCTCGGCTACCGTGGTCGTTGTTCCAGCCGGTCGATCGTCGGCCGAAACTGAGGCCAGCACCGTGCAGGCGGTTGCTCCGCCTGCGGTGAACTCGCGCAACTCTGCGGTGTTCCTGCCAGCAACGCCCACGCCCGCCGAGGGCAGGCCCAAGCAAACCACGTCCGAGCCGACCGGGCCGCGTGCGGCCGGCGCCGCCCTCGGCGCTTTCAAAGCCGGGGAGCCCGCCAAGCAGCCCGCCGAACCCGACGTGGTGGAAATGACAAAGCTCAAGCACCAGATCAAGTCGGTCCGCTTGTCCCTCGCGGACACGCAGGGGCGATTGGTGGTGACTGAAAAGGATCTCTCGACGGCCAGCACCGAAAACGCACAATTGCGATCGGACACTACGAGTCTGCGCGTAGGCTTGGCCAAGGCCGAGACGATCACTCAGAAGTCCGAGGAAGAGCTGGGTCACCGGCGGCAGGAAGTCAAAGCGCTACAAACCGCACGTCCCTCGGGCTCGGGAACCCTGATAATCGTGCTTCTGCTCTGCCTGGTGAGCACGGGGATGTTGGCCGTCGTGCTGTTCGGGCAAGGCAGCAAGCTCCGCACGATTCTCGATCGCATGCGCGATACCAAGGCGGACGAACGCCGTGTCGAGCAGTTGAGGGCCCAGCTCGAGGAAGAGCAGCAGCGATCGCAGCGGTTCCAGGAGGAGAGCCAGCGTCTACAGACCGTGGCGCAGAGCCAAGCCAACGCGCCGGCGGGCTCGAAGCGGGAGAAACTCGATCACATGCGACGCGAGCTGCGCGAGGCACAGAACGCGGCCGAGGCCGAGAAACGCCGGGCCGACGAGCGCATCCAGAAGCTGGAAGCGGAGATGGCACGCATCAGCTCGGACAAGCAGGGCGTCGACGAGCGCATGCAGAAACTCGAACCGGAAATGGCCCAGCTCGCTACCGCGAAGCAAGAGCTATTCCTGCAGGTACAAAGGCTCGAGCCCGAAGTGGCTCGCCTCACCTCCGACAAGCTGGAGGCTGAGGAGCGCAGCCGACAGCTCGCGCACGATGCCGCCCGCTTGATGGCCGAGAAGCTGCGGGTGGAACATGCGTTGTCCAAGGCCAGCGAGAAACTGGCCTTCTTCGGTCACGACGAACCGGAAGACACCCTGCCCCCCATCATGGGATGAGCGAGTGCCACCGAGCCGGGGGTGTTGGGCCCACGTGATTACAATCGATTCAGAAATCGAGTATCGATGCCGCGAGCTGGAATGAAAAGCCGTTGAGCTTGTAGCCGGACTCGTCTCCCGACGAGCTCTTCATCGACGCGGTGGTTGTGGATAGTCATTTTAAGCGCCATTTTGCTTTCACGGAAACGCATCCGCATGCAAATGTCCGATAAGAAGCATTGCGCCAGCTAGGGGCAGTCCAATTCGAGCGACACCGTCGCTCCTATCTCGGCAATCGGCGATCAGAGCCGAGGCTCTGGGAGATCGAGGCGCGCTCCGACAGGACTCACGGCATCAGGCTGGCGGCGCCGAAGATCATCGCGGTGTTCCAGTTGATGGCGATCTCGTTCTGCTCGTAGGCGCCCTGTTCGTCCGTCCACGCCGTCGCGCTGCCGTTGGGACCACCGACCAGCAGGCCGGGCCACGCGCCGGTGATGGCCGACGGACGGTGGTGCGGGTGGATGGGCGAGAAGTGCCCCAGGCCAGTCACGAACGAGCGGCCGTAAACATTGCGCCCGAGCAGGTGATCGAGCTGCGCCACGGCACCATCAGCGAACCTGGCGTCGGGCTGCAGCACATCGGCGACCATCAAGTTCAGCGTGGTCCGCGCGATCGACCCGTTGGAGCCCCAGCTGTAGTCGGAGATGCCGCGACCGAAGCCGCTCGTCGAAATCTGAGACAGGATCGCGTTCGCCGAGCCAACGACGTTCCCGCTGACGGTCGCAAGCAGTGGCAAGTCGCGGCCGCCCCGCTTGGACAGCACGTAGGTGAAAATGCCCAGATTGCCGACGTTCGCCCAATCCCAGTTCGATGCCACCGACGTGGTGCCGAGCTTGGTCTCGACGGCCGCCAGCGCGTCCGCGCCCGCGGTGGTCTCCCATAGCTCCGCCGCGGCCCAGAGCCGCTCGGGCCCATCGTCGCGCCGCCAGTAGCCGGGGTGACGCGTGCCGCTCAGGTTCGCACTGACGAAAGGGTTGGCCTGCAGGTAGGCCCAGGACTTCTGGGCGGCGGCCAGGCAGCGCGTGGCATACTCGGGGTCATAGGGCAGAAACAGCCTCGCGCCGGCGGCGGCCACTGCCACCAGATCGGCGGCCTGGACCGTGCCGAACCCGAAGATGTAGCGGGTGCCGGTGTCGAAGGTTGGCGGAATGAAGCCTTCGAAGCTGATCTCCGAGACCTGCTGGTAGACGCTGCCGTCGTCGCGTTGCATTTTCAGCAGTTGGTCGAGTTGCACCTTGGCCTCGGCCAGGAAATCCGGGAGGGGACCGCCGTGCTCGGGGATGGGCAGGGTCAGCGTAGCCAGCTTGTTCGGGTAGAGCTCCCAGGCGCGGAAGAGCATGCCCAGCGAGAACGCGGCGTTGTTGGTGTACTTGCCGTAGTCGCCGGCGTCGTGCCAGCCGCCGGTCACATCCTTCACCGTGCCGCTCGCCTGGTCCTCCCAGGGGACAGCGTCCTCGGTGTGGCATACACCGTGGGAGAAGGTCTTGCCATCGTGCACGAGCTGGACGGCGGCGCCGCAGCGCTGGCCGTGCATGCCAAGCATCAGCGTCTTCGTTACGTCGGCATAGATGTTGGCGTCGATGCGAAAGCTCACCGAGCGCCCGACGCCGGGGACGTCAAGGTGGAATGTGCCCTGCTCGGTAAACCACGAGAAGTCGATGGTCCACACATCCATGCCGGTGTCGCCGTCGCGCACAGGCCCGGTGGCGTTGCCGGACAAGGCCTCGGAGCCGTCGGCGCGCACGAGCGAGAAGGTCGTCGCCGCTTGCAATGCGATCGCCACCTTGGCACGCTCGGGGAGGAAGCCGACGGTATTCAGGTGCACGGCGGACGGGGGCTGGCACCATCCCCCGTTCCCTAGCTCGGTGCCGGACGAACACGCCGGCAGCGGCCCGCAGCCGTCGCCGCCGAGGGCAAGAGCGATGGCGAGCAGGGGGAAAGCAAAAAGCGAGGTGGAAGACGACATCCAAAAATCAACTCGGGCGTACCGCAGCCGGAAGGGCTATTGCACGGTGACGTTGGTGATGCAGTACGCGAAGTCCTGCTCCGTGGAGGCGCTGCTGGGCACGATGACTTCGAGGGTCCTGAAGGCGGTGCTGGACGTGGCGAAACTGCCGGTGTTGTTCCAGCACATGGTATTGAACTTCTCGATGGGGATGGCATCGGTCATCGGCCCCCCGTAGCAGTAGTCCGTGCCGGTCTCGTCGGTCAGCTGCGCGCGCAGGGAGGAGTTCCCGGTCAGTGTGCCCGACTTCGTGACGGAAACCGTAATGCTGTTGGGGATGGTGATGCTGCCCAGGGGGACGGCACCACCATCGGCAGCAACGGCGCCACCATCAGGACCGGCGGCACCTCCAGCAGCAGCCACGTCTTGGTTCAAGTTGAACCCAACCCAAGCCACCGAATGGTAGGTCGGATCCGCGGTAATAGCACCTGAGGTGCACAAAGCGGACGGCGCAAACGCCGGTGTGCAAGACAATCCTCCTCCCGGTAGCCCTCCGGTGCAGGTCGGCGCACCGCAGGCGGTGGCGCTCGAATCAGTTCCCACCCAGGTCCCGGCCGAGCCATAGCCGTGCAGCGAGCCCGCGGTGACATAGTTGTCGTTGACGCTGAGCTGGCCCTCCGCGGTCGGAGCACCACCGTCGCACGAAGGACCCGAGTACGGCAGCGGGGTGGTCGACGGGAAGGTGCTGTTGATGGCAATCGAGAATCTGTTGCTGGTGAAGGGCATCCCGCCACTCCGCACCTCCATCCCGGCCTGGATCGCGTACATGTACCAGGAACTCTGGACGTAGCCCCTGGCCACGGCGTCTTTGACGAAGGCGTTCAGATCCAGGTTGGTCACGGACGTCACGGCCGGACCTTTGATGATGTAGTCCATGTACGTCCAGCTATCGAGTGCCCCACCAGCGGCCATGTCAGCCACCCAGACGTCCCAGGTGTAGCCGCCCAGCTTCGCGGTGCCCAAGTGGTCCTTCCAGCCCTTGGCGTTCTTGGCGTCCAGCCAGAGCATCAGCTCGAGCCCCTTGGGGAATCCGCTGGCCCCGCAGTTATTGTCCGGGCAGAACCATATGTCGTAAGCCACGTTCCAGCGGTCGCTGTTGCCACCCCCGACGGAAAAATCCCAGCTACTGGTCAATTTGTAGACCTCGGTGACCGGCAGGGGAAGTATGGTTGCAGGACTGCAGTTGCCGTAGGAACAGCCGTAGAGCATGTTGGGGAATGAGGCCACGTTGTCCCCGCAGGGCGGAGGCCCCTGGGTCACGGAGAAGGCGCCGGTCGCGCTGTTGATCTCCATACACTGGGTTCCGGGACAGACGGCCTTGTTCCAATAGTTCGACGA
>JADGRD010000217.1 GCA_017881285.1 Pseudomonadota bacterium
CCATCTCGGCGACGAATGGGGCCTGGCGCAGAATCTAGCCAAGGCCGGCAGTGGCTACGGCCCGGCCAGCGTGTACTTCAGCGACGCCAGTTGGCGGAGCGTCGATTTGCCGCACGACTGGGCGGTGGAGCTACCGTTCGATCCGAAAGCCGACGGTCCGCACGGCTTCAAGGCCGTGGGAGAGGGCTTTCCGCAGAACAGCGTCGGTTGGTATCGCCGTACCTTCGAATTGCCGAAGAGCGATGCTGGCAAACGCATTTGGCTGGAATTCGACGGTGTCTTCCGAGACGCCACGGTGTTTGTGAACGGATGGGTCGTAGGCCGGCACGAGAGCGGATACGGCAGCTTTCGCTACGACGTTACCGACGTCGCGGCTGTCGGGGGAAAGAACGTCGTCGCGGTTCGTGTCGATGCTTCGCGCTTCGAGGGCTGGTTCTACGAAGGGGCGGGTATCTACCGCCACGTGTGGTTGGTGAAGACCTCTCCGCTCGCCATCGTTCCCGAGGGCGTGTTCGTCTACAGCCGATTTGGCCGCAACGTCCCGGTCGGGCCGGCCGAGATCCATTTGCAGACCCGTCTGCACAACGCCGGGCGCGCGACGGCCAACGCGACGGTAACCTGGACGATCTTGGCTCCAGACGGGAAGGCGGTCGCTTCCGCCCAGCGTTTGGCGAAGGCCGGTCCCGCAGGAGCGATCGACGTCGAGCAGACGGCGCGGGTGAGCGCACCCGAGCTATGGTCGCCGGAGACACCGAGGCTCTATCGGCTGGTCACCTCGGTGGCGAGCGCAGGCAAGGTCACGGACCGCCTGGAGACGGAATTCGGCATTCGCACCGTGGCGTTCGATCCCGACAAGGGATTCCTGCTCAACGGAAAGCCCTACGTCATCAAAGGCAGCTGCAACCACCAGGACCACGCGGGCGTAGGGGCGGCGCTGCCTGATCGGCTTCAGTATTTTCGGGTGGCAAAGTTGAAGGAGATGGGCGGCAACGCCTATCGGACGGCGCATGCCCCGCCCACGCCAGAGCTGCTTGAGGCCTGCGATCGCCTCGGCATGCTGGTCATGGACGAGAACCGCATGCTTGGCAGCGATTCGCTGCACTCGCAGTGGCTTGAAGAGTTCATTCGACGTGACCGCAACCATCCGAGCGTTGCGATTTGGTCCATCGCCAACGAGGAGTTTTCGGTTCAGGCGACGCCAGCGGGCAGTCGGGTGGCAGCCACCATGCAAGATGCAGTCAAGCGCCTCGATCCGACCCGCCCGGTGACCTACAACGCGCCGGTCGGCAACGAGTTCACTGGCATCAACGAGATCATCGAGGTGCGCGGGTGGAACTACCACGTCGGCAAAGACATGGATGCCTACCACGTGGCCCATCCACGGCAGCCGAACGTGGGCAGCGAGCAGGGGAGCACTGTTTCCACGCGCGGGATCTACAGCAATGACAAGCAGCGCGGCTATGTGAGCGCCTACGACGACAACACCACCAGCTGGTCAAGCACTGCGAAGGGCTGGTGGAGCTTCTTCGATGCACGCCCTTGGCTGTCCGGTGGCTTTATCTGGACCGGGTTCGACTACCGTGGCGAGCCCACGCCCTACAGCTGGCCCTGCACCAGCTCGCACTTCGGCGTGCTGGACACCTGCGGATTCCCGAAGGACAACTTCTGGAATTACCAGTCGTGGTGGACGGAAAAGCCCGTGCTTCACCTCCTGCCCCATTGGAATTGGCCCGGGAGGGAAGGCCAGGAGATCGACGTCCGTGCGCTTTCCAACTGCGACGAAGTCGAATTGTTCCTCAACGGCAAGAGCCTCGGGCGGCAAACCATGAAACGCGCTTCTGAGCTGAAGTGGAAGGTCGCCTACCGCCCTGGCACACTGTCCGCCAAGGGGACCAAGGCCGGCCAAGTCGTCGCCGAGGCCAAGATTGAAACTACGGGCGCGCCCGCGGCGGTACGGCTGGTTCCGGATCGCGCAACCCTGGCTGCGGACGGCGAGGACATCGCCGTGGTGGCGGTTTCGGTCGTCGATGACCAGGGCCGCATTGTTCCGGCGGCAGCGAACTCCATGGCCTTCAAGCTCGTGGGCCCGGGCCGCATTGTCGGGGTGGGCAACGGGGACCCCAGCTCACACGAGCCCGACAAGTTCGTCACGTCGCCGAGGGTGCGCACGCGTCCGCTCGATGATTGGCGCTGGAAAAAGGTCGCCGATTCGTACGCCCCGGATCTTCCCGAGGTCGCGGCCAGCTTCGACGATGCGCGATGGGCCAAGGCCGACGTGCACAGCGAGCGCGGACCGCTCGGCCCGAACGACCGGGCGGTCTTCCGTACTCGGATCAGCGTTTCCCAGGAGGAGCTCGCCGCACCTGGTGTCGAGCTCTGGTTCGGGAAGATCGACGGCGACGGCGCCGTCTTCCTCAATGGCCGCAAGGTCGCTCCGACTGGCGATTCGCACGCCGCCTCCGTCTACGATGTCAAGACGCTCCTCCGGCCTGGCGAGAACTCGGTGGCCGTTACCATCGCCAACTGGGGCGATGCCGCGGGCCTCAACAAGGGGGTGATGCTGCGTCTCGTCGATCCACCGCGGCCATCCGAATGGCGGCGCAGCGTTTTTGCCGGCCTGGCGCAGGTCATCGTTCAGACCACAGGCACGGCCGGGACCATCGAACTTGCGGCAAGGTCGACCGGGCTGGCACCGGCGACGATTTCACTGGTGACAGGCGCCAGTGCCACGCGCGCGCGGCTGCCGTAGGGTGCAAGCGGCTCCGGCTGGTCGTCCGCATTTCGGTAGCTGTCCGCCGCAATAACTCCGTGTGGACCCGGAACTCTCTTCAATTCTGCGGGCTGACGCAGGTGCCAGGTGATCAAGCCCGGGATGATGTCCATCCTCGGTGCGCTCGCCGACATCGTTCGCCCGCGTGCTGCGCTGGTCGCCGAGAACACCTTGCTTCGCCAGCAGGTCGTCGTCCTCCAACGAGTCGGGCACACCCTTACCTGAGAATTAGTATATACGCCCACCTCTGAAGAATTGTCTGCAATTCTCTATAGTTGGACGTCGCTTCTCTCCTCGCCCAGTAGACCTACGCTAGCGCCAGCAACATTTCGTTACACCAATCGACCTTTTACGAAAGTATTGATCGGTGAAGCTACGGCTGCATCTGTCGATGCCGTGCGTGCTGGTTGCCGCAGTGGGCTGCCGGCCGCGATGGCATGGCCGTCGATCTACGCGGCAGTCGAGGTCCTTGCGATGAACAGAAGATTTCTGAACAAGCTCTTGCTCTCGGTGATTGCGCTGGCGCTCCTTCCGGCTCGGCTCGCTTTCGCCGATAACCCGATCATTCAGACCAAGTACACGGCCGATCCGGCCCCGATGGTCTACAACGGCACGGTGTACCTGTACACGAGCCACGACGAGGACACAGCCGTCAATTTCGTGATGTACAACTGGATGCTGTACACGACGACCGACATGGCCAACTGGACCGATCATGGAATCGTCGCCGGTGTGAAGGCGCCAAACAACACCTTCCCTTGGGCGGCAGGGAATAACGCGTGGGCCCCGCAATGTGTCGAGAGGAATGGCAAGTTCTATCTGTACGTTCCCCTCCAAGGGGCGGGCACCATGACCATCGCCGTCGCAGTCGCGGACAGTCCGTTGGGACCGTTCAAAGATGCGCTCGGGAAGGCTCTCGTCAGCACCGGCACCACCGACGACATCGATCCCACCGTGTTCATCGACAGCGATGGGCAGGCCTACCTCTATTGGGGAAACCCCAATTGCCACTACGTGAAGCTGAACCAGGACATGATTTCCTATTCCGGTAGCATTGGGACGACACCGAAGATCCAGACCTACCAGGAGGGCCCATGGTTCTATAGGAGGGACAGCAACTACTACTTGGCTTTTGCCTCCACTTGTTGCCCCGAGGGCATCGGATACGCCATGAGCACCGGCCCTACCGGGCCATGGACGTACAAGGGATCGATCATGGATGGAAACGCTCAGTCCTCCGGGAACCATCCGGGAATCATCGACTACAGGGGCAACTCGTACGTCTTCGGCTTCAACTACAATGTCCAATTGCAACGTGAGGGCCAGAGGATCGGGGAACGGCGTTCGATTTGCGTGGAGAAGATGACCTACAATCCCGATGGCACGATTCCCAAGCTTCCGTTTTGGAGCAAGACGGGGCCAGACCAGATCGAGCCGCTCAATCCCTATGTTCAAACCGAGGCGGAAACCATCGCCTGGGCATGGGACGTCAAGACGGAGACGTGCAGCGAGGGCGGAATGGACGTGACCGCCATCGAGAATGGGGACTCCATCAAAGTCAAGGGTGTGGACTTTGGCTCGGGTGCCACCTCTCTTGACGTCAGGGTGGCGTCGGCGGGCAGTGGGGGAAACATCGAAGCTCGGCTCGACAGCCAGACCGGCACCCTGGTGGGGACCTGCGCCGTTGCGAGCACAGGTGGCGCCCAGACTTGGGTGACGAAGGCTTGCCCTATCAGCGGTGCCAGCGGCAAGCATGACCTCTTCTTCGTGTTCACGGGCGGATCCGGGAGCCTGTTCAATTTCAACTGGTGGAAGTTCCACGGCGTGGACGTTCCTGATGGTGGGCAGGGAACAGGTGGCGGGACTGGAGCCGATGCCGCGAGCGGCGTTGGCGGCGCCGGGGGCGTAGGCGCGGGCGGTAAGGGTGGCGCGCAGACTGGCAGCGGCGGTGCTGGCCCTGGCGGCGCCGGAGGCTCGGGGACCGGCGGCAAGGGTGGCGCGCAGACTGGCAGCGGCGGCGCTGGACCTGGCGGTGCCGGAGGCTCGGGGGCCGGCGGCAAGGGTGGCGCGCAAACTGGCGGCGGCGGCGCCGGACCTGTCGGCACAGGTGGCTCGGCGGCGGGCGGCAAGGGTGGCGCGCGAACAGGCAGCGGCGGCGAAGGGGGCACAGTCGCTGGCGCTGGCGGCGGAGAGGCGGGGAGTGGAGGAACGAGCACTTCTGGCAGTTCGGGAGCCGGCGGCATGGGTGGCGCTTCTCGCGGATCCGGCGGAGTGGCAGGCGGTGGCGGCGGCAGCACGGGCCATGGCGGCAGCGCGGGATCGACACCAAACCGCGGTGGCTCATCCGGCTGCTCTTGCGGGCTGGGACGCTCGGCAGGAAGTCGAGGCTGGCTCGGATCCATGCTTTGCCTCGGGATGCTGGCGTGGCATCGGCTCAGACGGCGCCAAGTCGTCTAACCGGTGGGCGCGCACAAGCAGCTCGGTCCCCACTCACTTGTCGTTCGCCAAGCAGCCATCCGTGCCGGTTGCTTTGTGACCACCCATGGCGAACCACAGCCTTGACACCGACCAGCACTACTGCACAATCCAGGAGGAAAAGCACCATGACGAGCGCACGGCGATTCCTTCGTTGGCAAATCTCGGGTCTGACGGTACTGGCGCTTGTCGGGGCGGCCGGGTGCTCTAGCAGCACCGGAGGGCCAGACAGAACCGGTGGGCAAACCGGGAGCGGCACCGGGGGGAGTTCCGGGAGTGGTGGAAGTGGTGGGTCGTCGACTACCGGTTCGGGCGGTACGACCACGACCGGTGGTGCGACAGGCATGGGGGGAACGAGCACGGGCGGTACGACTGGCACGGGCGGTAGCCCGGGTAGTGGCGGCGCTGCCGGCACGGGCGGGGCGAGCACGGGCGGCACCAAGGGCACCGGCGGTGGCACTGGCACGGGCGGTGCGACCGGTACCGGTGGCGGTGCGGGCGGCGCGACCGGTACGGGCGGGACTGCGGGCAGGGGTGGAACCCAAGGCACGGGCGGCATGAGCGGTACCGGCGGTGGCACGGGCGGCGTGACCGGTACGGGTGGCCGTGGAGGCAGCGGCGGGACCAGCGGTGGCACGGGTACCGGCGGGGCGGCCGGCGACGGTGGGGTGCGTCCGGACGGTGGGAACCCGGACGGTCCGTCGGATGGCGGCGGCGATGGAGGGACCGCTTACAATCCCTGTTTCGCGGGCACCGCTTGCAAGGTGTTGCCGCTCGGTGATTCGATCACCGAAGGCTGTTGTACGGCGCCCATGGGCGGGTACCGCATCGAGCTGTTCCGCCAGGCGGTGACAGACAACAAGAACATCACCTTCGTCGGGTCGCTGACCAATGGACCGACCACGGTCGCGAACAAGACCTTCCCCCAGAAGCACGAGGGGCACGGCGGCTACACCATCGACAGCGGCACCGGGCACTCCGGCATCTCGGGGCAGATCACCGACAACGCCCTTTCCAGCTACTCCCCCAACATCGTGCTTCTGATGATCGGGACCAACGACATCAACGGCAACATCGATCAG
>JADGRD010000218.1 GCA_017881285.1 Pseudomonadota bacterium
GCGCAGCCAGCGGCCTTGCACCTTCGCGGCGAACTTCTCGCCGAGGAAGACCGCCAGGCCGTCCGAAGCAACCATGCCGAGGGTGGTTCCCACGGTCACGAACACGGCGCTGCCGAAGCGGGCGGCCAGCGCGACCGTGGCGAGCTGGGTCTTGTCGCCCATCTCGGCGAGGAAGAAGAGCCCCACGGTCGTGACGAACGGTCCAAAGCGCCCAGGCTTGTCGTCATCGTCGCAGCGATCGGGACGCAAGGCCCAGATGCCAAACCCGATGAAGGTGGCGGCCAGGACGCCCGCCATGACCCGAGCGGGAACGTACGCCGAGATCCATGCCCCCAGCGACGACGCCAGGGCGTGATTGGCCAGCGTCGCCACCAAGATGCCAGCCATCACGCTCCACGGCCGGCGGAATCGGCCGGCGAGGGAAAACGCCAGGAGCTGTGTCTTGTCTCCCATCTCGCTGGCGGCGACCAGCGTGAAGCTGCCGGCAATGGTTTCCCAGATCATGCGGGTACGGGCAGCTTAGTAAAAGGCGAGGGCGCGTGGTGGAAGTTTCTGCGTGGGATTGGTCTTGACCGGCTTGCCGGCCACGAAGACGCCCGTGGTGTAGTCGAATAGGCGCAGATACCCCGGGCTGTCCTTGGGGGCATCGGCGACGAACACGCGCTGGCGGTCGCGATCGGCCAGGACCGCGCCGAGTGCGAAGCCCCCGGCCGAGTCGAACAGCTTCGCCGGGGCATTGGCGTGCAAAGGCAAGGACCAGAGCGAATCCGGCGGAGGGCCCGTATAGCTTCCGTTGGCCACGGCGAGCGCGGTGGTGGCGCTCAGGGCCGCGATGGTCAGGTTCGAGTACGGCGCGGCGACGGTGGCCGCGGCGGCGACTTGCCCCACGATGGCCGGCGGGGATTGGCCGAGGTCGATGACCACGACGGCCGAGCCCGCGGCTTGCACAGCCGGGTCGCCGTAAGCGCCGTTGCACGCGATGAACAGCCGCTGCGCCTCGGCCACGTAGGTCATGGCGCCGCAGTTCTTGACTCCCGGAAGGTCGAGGGTCCCCGAAACCTGATCGGTGGTGGGATCGATCATGACGATGCGGGCCTCGCCATACGTCGCGTAGTCCATGCTGATGGCGTTGAGCGAGACGAAGACCAACCCTTGCGCGAGCAAGGCCCGGTCGGCGCAGGGCAAGACGCCGGCTGGCGCGAAGGGGGCAAGGTCGATGCGTCCGACGAGCTTGAGCTGCGCAGGATCGACGATGAGCACGTCGTTGCCGTCGTCGAAGTCGCCGGGCGCAGGCGTGGGGTCGAGGTTCGCGGCTTGCCGGGTAACGTACGCCTTGCTGGCCGAGAGCGTGACCACGTCATGCGGATTCGCGGCGAAGCCGGTGCCCACGCCGAGTTGGCCCCGCACCGCACAGGTCGCGGTGTCGAGCCAGGTGATGGCCGCGTTGCCCCGATCGAGGATGGCGACCGGACCACCCGCCGGCACCTGGGTGGGCAGCACCACGTCGCCCGACAGGGTCATGGCCAGCCCGGCGCTGCCGCTGCCGGAGTTGAGACAACCATCCCTATCCATGAGCAAGCTGCCGTCGCGATCGAGGAAAGAGACCGAAGCGGAGCTGTAGTCGCTGTTGACCACGACGATGCCGGTGGCCGTCGGGGCGCCGCCGTCGACGGTGGCGTCCAGGCTCGCGCCCTCGACGGCGGCAGGCGCGCCGGCCTCGACCACGCCGCTGTCGGCACGGCTGGGCCCGCTGGTATCGTCGCCGCACCCGGAAGGCGCGGCCAGGGCGAGAACACACACGAACGAAAGACGGACGGGGAGATGACGGTGCATGCGATTCATTCCTTTGTGGGTGGTTGGCTCGATGACCAGGCGAGGGACAGGTAGAGCTCGCGCCCGGGCAGCGGGTAGTTGGCCAGGTCGTGGATGGCGGAATCGGCGAGGTTGCGGCCACTCGCGCGCAGGCCGAAGCCGCCGGGCAGGCTGGCATAGAGCCCGGCGCCGACCAGCAGCCGGCCCGGCACGCCGACCGAATTGGCCGGATCGAGGTAGTCGCCCGCGGTCGCGTCGAGGTCGGCATAGAGCCCCAGGGCAAGCGACGGCGAAAACGCGATGGCGCGACACTCCGGGCGCGCGTACAAGCGGTAGCGCGGTTGCAACGGCAACTGCCGGCCGTTGTAGGTCTCCCGCGCCGTCGTGTCGCGCGCGTCGGTGAAGGTCGCGGCCACGACCACGCGTGCGTGCGACCCGAGCACCAGGTTGGCGCTGCTTTCAATCCCGAGCAGGCGGGCGCTGCCGATGTTTTCCGCGCGGGCGCGACCCCCGCCAATTTGATACGCGATGAGATCGCTGACCCAGCTTGCGAATACCGCGGTGGACCAGAAGACCTGTGTGTTCTTCCCGCGCCACGACACGACCGGTCCCACGTCGGTATTGAGGCCGCTCTCGGGGCGCAGGCTCGTGTTGCCGAGCAGGTAGCCCGTGTTGCCATAGAGCTCGATGAGTGAGGGCATACGGGCATAGCGGCCGCCGTTGGCGCGCAGGGACAGCCAGGGCGCGAGTGCTTCGACGAGCGCGAGCCGCGCGATGGGCAACACGTGGTCGACCGGGGCGGAGGTCGCCTGGAACGCGTAGAAGGTGTCGCGACCCGAGGTTGTCTCGTGCACGCCTTCGAGGCGTAGCGAGGTGATGACGTCGAGCCGCAGCGGCTGCGCCCAGACGTCGGCCTCGAGGCCCGCCGCGCCGAAGAGGCGCGTGCCCGGTGAGCCGGACAGCGTGGGCGACAGGGCATCCGAGGGCACGAAACGGTCGTAGCGACCGTCGAGCACGCCGGCGAAGGTCAGCCAATGCCGGGCCACCCGCCGCCAATCTACGGTGCCGCCTGTGGTATAGGTCAGGTCGCGAGCGTCGGTGCGGATGGCGTTGATGCGCGCGTGGGGATCGGCGAAGTGGCTCCACAAAGTGTTGCCGTAGGCCGTCGCGCGCAGACGGCCACCCGGGCCGAGGTCGTCGCTCGACTCGTAGGTGAGAAGACCCGTCGTGCGCGAGGTGCCGAGGCGCGCGTCCGGATTGGCCAGTGTGCTTTGACCGGGCAGTCCTTGGGTCCGCTCGAAAAGCATGAGCTCCGCGCGCACGCGCCGGTCGCCGGGCAGATCCACCGCCGCGCTCACCATCCCGTCGATCTGGTGGAGATCGTTGTTGCGCCGCCGGGCGGCCAGGTCATCGGCGGGATTGCGGTTCGTGCCCCGCGTGTCGAGGTAGGGAAAATCGCCCTGCGAGGTCAGGGCATGGACCCCGACCTGCAGGTGCAGGCGCCCGCGCGTGCCCGCCTCGCGGATGGAACCGTAGTACGTCCCGAACGAGCCGCCGCCGACTTCCAGCTCGGCGCGCTTGTCCTTGGCCACCGCCGTGGTCAGGGAAACCACGCCGCCGATGGCCGAGGCGCCGAAGCCGATCGGGCTCATGCCGCGGTAGATTTCGATGCGCTCGATGTCGCCGAGCGGGATGGCGCCCAGATCCACGCCGCCCCCGGTCGCGCTGTTGAGCGGCACGCCGTCGAGATAGACCAGCACCTGGTTGGCCGTCGACCCGCGCAGCGAGAGGGTCGCGGTTGAGCCCAGACCGCCGAGCCGCGTGACGGTGGCCCCCGCCTGTTCGGAGAGAAGCTGCGGCACCGACTCGGCCGCGCGTGGGGTGCGATCCCGCGAAATCACGGAGCTGGCGGCGGCGCGATCTTCGCGCGCGGTTTCGCCGGCCGCGGGGGGCGCGGTCACGATGGTTTCGTACACGCGCTCGCCCCTGTCCTGCGGGCGCGCGGGACGCGGACCAAGCCCCGCACCGCCGCAAGCGAGCAGCGCGACCAGGGTTCGCAGTCGATGAAATGGCCAGCGGCGAGCGTGCCACGCGCTCGTCCAAGGCCGGGAACAGCACACGAAAAACCCCTTCTGCCAACAGGGGAGAAGGGGCCGGTTGCCCGAGGAACCTCCTCCGCGGAAGGTCATTGAGAGTTCGGCAATCGCGAGTGGATATCCTGGCTCGGGAGCGACGCGACCGGGTCGCGTGGCGTCGGCTCTCGCCTTCCCAGGGCCAATGCCCCAGTGGCGTTACGAGAACCTTCTTCTCCCTTACAGTGGCGGGACCGCGCCGGAGTCGAACCGGCTTCCCCACTTCGCGATGGCTATTTGGTTGTCAGAACGGCCGCACCCTAGTGAGGTAGGTCGCGGCTGTCAAGCATGGCGCGCGGCTCGTCGACCTAGGTTCCGCTCTCACCCAGATAGCAGACGGTGCCGCCTGCTCGCGGGATTCGCTTCTTGAACTTGAGGCGTGGGTAGCCGAGGTTGAGCGCGCAGAAGACTTCATGGTCGTCGGTCTGCTAGCATGCGCGGGTCCACGCGGCCCCCGATGCAAAACACAGCAGTAGAGCCGAATATTCCGCCAGACAATCCCCAGCTCCGGCACACCGTCGCGTTTGCGGTCAACCTGGGCTCGTTCCTCACGCCCTTCATGGCCGCGTCGCTGAACCTCGGCCTGCCGGCCATGGCGCGCGATCTCAGCATGGGAGCCTCGGCGCTGACCTGGGTGGCCAGTTCGTACCTGCTCTCCGCCGCGGTCTTCACCGTCCCGTTCGGGCGCATCGCCGACATCTACGGTCGCCGGCGCATCCTGCTCTACGGCAATGCCATCTTCGCCGCTTTTTCCTTGCTCTCGGCCATCGCCTGGTCGCCAGCGGTGATGATCACTTCGCGCGTCCTGCAAGGTGTCGGCGGCGCCATGATCTTCGCCACCGGCACGGCGCTTTTGACCTCGGTCTTCCCGCCCGGCGAGCGCGGGCGCGTCCTCGGCAACAACGTGACCGCCGTCTACCTCGGGCTCGCGCTCGGGCCCTTTCTCGGCGGATTTCTCACACAGCACTTCGGCTGGCGCAGCGTCTTTCTGGTCAACTTTCTCCTCGGCCTCGTGCTCGTCCTAGTCGTGATGTGGAAGCTGCGCAGCGAATGGGCCGAGGCGCGCGGCGAATCCTTCGACGGCGCGGGCGCGCTTCTCTACGGCGCGGCGCTGGTCCTGCTCATGCTCGGCTTCTCACGCCTGTCGACCGTCCTCGGAGCCGTGGTCCTCTCGGCTGGCGTTCTCGTCCTCGCCGGCTTCGTGGTCTGGGAGATGCGCAGCCGCAGTCCCGTCCTCGACTTGTCCCTCTTTCGCGTCAATCCCGTCTTCGCCTTTTCCAGCCTGGCCGCGCTCATCCACTACAGCGCGACCTTCGCCGTCACCTTCGTGCTCAGCCTGTTCCTGCAATCGGTGCAGGGGCGCTCGCCCCAGGGCGCGGGTATCATCCTGGTTGCGCAGCCCTTCATGATGGCGCTCTTCTCCCCGGTGGCGGGCCGACTTTCCGACCGCATCGAGCCGCGCCTGCTGGCCTCGTTTGGCATGAGCCTGACCGTGGCGGGCGTATTTCTCCTGTCGTTCCTCCGGGTCGAAACGTCGAGCGCGGTCATCCTCGCCGAGCTGGTCTTGCTCGGTTTCGGCTTCGCGCTCTTCTCGTCGCCCAACACCAACGCGGTGATGAGCTCCCTCGACAAACGCCACCTCGGCGTGGGCTCGGGCATCCTCGGCACCATGCGCCTGCTCGGGCAGAACATGAGCATGGGCATCGTGATGATGGTGCTGGTCCTTTTCCTCGGCGGCCGTCAAGTCAGCGTCGGCACGCAAAGTGATTTCCTGCACAGCGTACATGTCATCTTCTGGATCTTCTCTGGCCTGGGCGTGGTCGGCGTGTTCGCCTCGCTGGCCCGCGGGCGCCTGCGCTAGCCCGGCAACCCGATCATGGCTCGCGCCTCGGCCGGCGTGGCGATTTCGCGCTCGGCCGCCTCGGCCAAACGCACCAGGCGCTGGACCAGGGCCGGGTTACTGGCCAGGCGTTGCTTGTCCGTGTCCATGTACAGGTTGTCCTCGAGGCCCACGCGCACGTGACCGCCCATGGTGATGGCGAGCGAGTTGACCAAGAACTGGAAGCGGCCGATGCCCGCGCCGGCCCAGGTGGTTGAGCCGACATGGGCAGCGGGCAGCGCCCTGGTCAGCGAGGCCAGGTTGAAGGGCGTGGCGGCCAAGGTGCCGAGTGAGCCCAGGAGCAGATTGAAATAGTAGGGCGGCCGCAGGATGTCCCGCTCGATGAGGTAGTGGGCGTAGTCGAGCATGCCGAAATCGAAGATCTCCAGCTCGGGCACGATGCCGCGCTCGCGCATCCGCTGGACCAGCGCACGAATCATGGCGGGCTCGTTGACGGAGGCCTGGTTGGGAAAATTCAGCGATCCCAAGGTCAGCG
>JADGRD010000219.1 GCA_017881285.1 Pseudomonadota bacterium
GCCGGCCGCCCTCGCGACGATCCGGGTGGCCTGGCAGCAGTGGGCGCGCTGCCCGCTCGATCCGGCGAGGCTATGGATCGACTGCACCATCGCCGCGCTGGGCACCGGTCCCAATACGTGCGTGCCCGTGACCAGCGAGGTCGGGACCCTGGGCAACCTCCTGCTGGCCAGCCGGGGACAGGTCGTCGTCCCCCAGGCCGGGACCCTGACCAGTGCCTCCGACACTCCCTGCCATGGCGCCACCGACAATTCCGGCGCCCCCAGCCTCGAGTACTTCGTCGACGCCCTCTTCGCGAATACCCGCGGCCAGTTGGCCGCGGTGAATCTCGGCGCCTTTCCCACCGAGATCGCGGCGCTTCTCGACGATGTTCGCCTGGATTCGCAAATGGCGATTGACCAGGCGAACGATTCCAGCACTTTCTGGGTCGAACACGACCTCGTCGCGGTTACCTTTCCGAACGCCCTCGTGCCGCTTACCCTCGTGCCGGCTTCGTTCCAGATCCCGAGGCTCGGCCTGCCCGTGACGACTTCATCCGGTATTCTCGCCACCTTCAAGGCCGGCCAGCTTGCCGTGCCAAACCACGGTTTCACCCTGCGCCTGGGCACGGACGCGCGTTACGCCTTCGAGGCCTCGAGCCTCAAGTCGCGCAAAGCCGAGGACAGCAGACGCCTGGTCGACCTGATCTTCGGCCTGGCCCAGTGGAGCGACCAGGGCACGGCACTCACCGGCTGCGCCGCCCTGGATGCCGTCGCGTGCGACCAGATCAAGCGCTCCCGAGGCTGTGTGGCGGACGCCTGCCAGGCCGGGCTGGTCGCGCTGGCCGACAATCTCGCCTCGGTGTTCGCGGACTTGGACGGCGGAGGCCTCGATTTCCGACTTTCCGGCTCGGCCCCGGTCATCGACTTGAACGCGGACGGACGAGCCGACGCGCTGGGCCTGGCTGGCGCCGCGGGTGGCGTGGTCGCCGGCCCTGGGCTCTGGTCGGCCGAAGTCGAGACGCGCGCGGGTAGCTACGTGACCTACGGCTCCTGGTGGGCCACTCGATCGACGACCACGCGCTAATTTGGCGCTAGTACTAGCCCCCAAAACCCGCTCGTGCGATGATCTAGAGCTCTGGACAGGGAAATGGGCACCACCCCAGGCAAACCGGCCGGATCGTCCGATGTCGACTCTCGCACCGGCAGCGGGACGCAGGGCTCTGCCGCGGGGGTTCCCTTGGATGTGGACGCCGAGGGCAGAAGGGTCAAGACCGGTCTCACGGGCACCGGCGCCCTGGCCGGCGCCACGCCGCCACCCGCATCCGTCACGCCTTCCCAGGCGGGCTTGCACGCCAAGGTTCTGACGCCCGGCCCCGTGGTTCAGCATTTCGTAACGCTGGGACGCTACCAACTACTTTCCCGGCTGGCGGTCGGCGGCATGGCCGAGGTGTACCTGGCGCGGCAAGGTGAGCTTTCCGGCTTCAAGACCCTGGTGGTGGTGAAGAAGGTTCTGCCCCACCTGGCGCTGAAACCCGACTTCATCGCGATGTTTCTCGACGAGGCCCGCATCGCCTCGATGCTCGACCACCCCAACGTCGTGCGCATCAACGAGGTGGGGAGAACGGAAACCGAGTATTTCCTCGCGATGGAGCTGGTGCAGGGCAAGCCCCTGGCATCGATCCTCCAGCAGTCCGAACGGGCGAAGACCCCGCTGCCGCAGAATCTCGGGGCGCTCATCGTGGCCAACGCCGCGGCCGGACTGCACCACGCCCACCAGCTTACCGACGCCTCCGGCAACTTGCTCCACCTCGTGCACCGCGATGTCTCACCCCAGAACATCATGGTTTCCTTCGAAGGCTCGGTGAAGGTCATCGACTTCGGTATCGCGCGCGCGCTCGGCCGCCTCGGCGACACGAGCTCGGGATCGCTCAAGGGCAAGCTCGGATACATGGCGCCCGAACAGGCCCGCGGCGAGGCCGTGGATGCCCGCGCCGACATCTTCTCGCTCGGCGTCGTTTTGTGGGAGTGCACGGCAGGCCGCCGCCTGTTCCTGCGCGAGAACGAGCTCGCCACCTTGCGCGCCGTGGTCTACGAGCCCATCCCGAAGGTTTCCAACTACGCGAAGGTCGATCCCGTCTTGGAGGTCATCATCGAGCATGCCCTGGCGCGGGATCTGGGGGAACGGTTCCAAACCGCCGAGGAGATGCGCATCGCTCTCGATCGCTGGGTGTTCGCATCGGGAGGCGTCAGCGCCCATGACCTGTCCTCCCTGATGAAGACGTGGTTCCCCAGCGACCACCTGCAGTGGCAGCGCGCCGCCCGCCTGGCTCTCGACATGCAGGAATCGGATCCCCCCATCGAGATGGCGTTCCCGGATCTGGCCGCCGGCAAGTCGGGCGCTTCGAAGACCGGCACCAGCCGGCCTGGCAGCAGCGGTTCCGGGAACCGCAACCGTCCGGACGCGACTGGCCGGGGCGTGACGTCGCAGATCATCCCCTTGCCCGGCATGCCCGCGACGGAGGGGCAGCCACGGCCCAAACGGGGCATCGTCGCCGTGGTCGCCATCGCCCTGGCGATCGCGGCCGCTGCGGTCGTGGTCGTCCTCTTGTCGAAGAGGCCTCCCACGCCTCCCATCGTCGTGCCGATAGTCGCGCCTCCCGTACGGCCCACGGTGGAGATCCTGCCCCCGGCGGGCCTACCGGGCGGGCGGAGCGCGGCGGGCAACAGCAACGCCCAGACGATCTCCTCCCCACATGTAGGAGAGAGCTCCCAGGCGCAGACCCAGGAGCCCGGCGCGTCGGAGGAGAGAAATCCCGCCGGAAAGAAGAGAATCCGGGGGACCTCCGGAGAAAAACGCGCAATACTATTGCAGGACGGTGAAGCGTCCGGCAAGTCGGGCAAGCACCGCACAAGGTCCAGCGGCAAGTCGGGCAGAGACCTACGCCCAAATCCATTCTAGCGATCGAGTCAGGCCATGAAGCACATCGCACACCAGATTCCTCGACGGCTCATCACGCTATCCTTCGCAATCCTCCTTCTCGCCCCCGGTGCCGCACGCGCGGCGGAGTGCCCGGAATCCTCGCCCGAGGACGCCCAGGAACGCCGCAAGCTCGCCAAGGAATGGTTCTCCACGGCCGAGGCCGCCGAGACCAGCGGCGACGACGTCGAGGCGAAGCGCGCCTACGCATGTTCGTACAAGATGGTGGCCCACCCCTTCACCGCGTTCAACCTGGCGCGCGTGGCCGATAGGAGCGGCGACACCGATCTCGCCCTCAAGATGTACAAGGCCTACTTGGCCCTCAAGCCAGATGCCAAGGACAAGGAGGACGTCAAGGGCAAGATCAAGGCGATCGAAGAGAAGATCGCCTCGGGCAAGGAAGGCGGGCCCGCCGGCGCAGGCCCCGCCGCGACCGAAACGACCGCCGCGGTGCCGATCGCCACTGAGCCGGCCCCTGATGTGTTGACCCCGCCGCCCGAGCCCAAGCCCGCGGAAGTCGTCGAGAGGCGGCCGGAGCCCCAGCCCGAGTCCGAGGCGCCCTCGCACACCATGGAATGGGTCGTGGGCGGCGCCTCCGTCGCCGTGCTCTTGGGCGGCGTGGTGACCAATGTCGTCGCACGCGCCAAGATGGACGCCTGCCGCACTGACGCAAACAACAATGACCTCCCCAGGGCCAACGATGAGTGCAACGCGGCCCGGCCGATGGCCTATACCTCGTATGCCCTGTTCGGCGTGGCGGGCGCGGGCATTGTGCTCGACGCCGTACTGATCATCCTGCACCATCGAGGCGGCGACGACTCCTCCTCGGGCGGCGACAATTCCAACGTCGGCTTCATGCTGCTGCCCGGGGGCGGCGGCGGGCTCACCGCGCGAGGAAGATTCTAGCGTCCGTCCCACTTGAGCTGGAGGTCCTGCTTCGCCACGCGCGCGCGCTGGTGGGAGCGACGCTTGCGGAGCTGGCGGATGGGCTGGGTTTGCCCGTGCCCGCGGGGGCGACGCGGACCAAGGGGTGGTCGGGTCAGGTCATCGAGCGCGAGCTCGGCGTGGGCGGGGGCCACGGCCCGGACTTTGCCGCGCTTGGGGTTGAGCTGAAGTCCGTGCCGGTCGCCGGCGGGTTCGAGCCAATGGAATCGACGGCGGTGTGCCACATCGATCCCGTGGCCATCGCGGGCGAGTCGTGGGCCACGAGCTACGTGCGCACCAAGCTAACCAAGGTGCTGTTCGTGGCCCTGCACGTGCCGGAGGGCGCCCATTCGGTGGGCGAGCGGCGCGTGGCGGCGGTGCGGCTGTGGAGCCCATCGCCCGGCGAGGAGGCGGCCCTGCGCGCGGATTTCGACCTGTTCGTGCGCGCCTACTTCCGCCAGGGACGGGCCGCGGAGATCACGGGCCACCTGGGCGCCGTCCTCCAGGTCCGGCCCAAGGCCAGGAACCGGGGCGACTTGCGCGACGCCTTTGGGCCGCGGGGAGAGCCGATCCGGCTGGGCAAGATCGGTTTCTATCTCCGCCCGGCCTTCGTGCGCGCCATTCTGCGCGGCGAAAGTCCCCTGCCGTGAAGTCCCTCATCGCCCGACCCGGAACACGGTGAGGATGCCATCATCGACGATGGGCTGGCCGAACGTGGTGGCCAGGCGGTCCCGAATGCGCGCGACGAACCGCATCGACTCCGGCCCCTGGTGCCTTCGCTCGATCATGTTGAAGAACTCCCGTGGCAGGTTCCAATGCAAGAGCACGTACTCGGCCCGACGCGACCGCACGGCATCCACGTCGGCGATATCGACGAGCGTGGCAAAGGCGATGCCCGGCCGGCGGGACCTGGGGCCAATCACATGGTCGACCGTCATGTCCTCGACCAGGTAGCCGCGCGAGGACTCGGCCACGCCGACCTTCCGCTCGTCATCCAGGGCCAGACCAAAGCCATCCATCCATGTGGCGCCGCTATCGTAGTAGCCCGCCAGCACGGGCCGGTGATGAACTGCCTGCGCCATGTACAAGCGGTTGTAGCCCTGCCCGCACACGAACGGGTACTCGACGATGGGCGCGTCCCCCGCCTCCTGCGCGAGCGTCTCGTAGAAGGGGTGAAGTTGCCGGCGACACATCGCCGGCTGGCCCGCTTCCAGGGGATTGGGCTTGCTGCACATCCCGTCGAAATCCGCGTAGTCGTACTGGAAGGCCGGGTGCTTGGTGAAGCTGGCGGCGCCGACGTAGAGGTAGGGAAGTGGCCCGGAGAGGTAGAAGATCGCGGCCAGACCGATGAGAAGCGAGGCCTCGACCACCCTGCGCAAACGTCCCGCCCTGACCAAGTTCACGAGCGCTTGCCCCGCGACGCCGATGGCCACGGCCGGCAGCAGGAAAATGGGCATGGCATAGCGAGCGAAGATGGCGCCGACCTCGCTTTGCAATGGATGACCGATGAGCACGGCCGCGACTGCGGCCACCGCCGCCGCGCCGAACAGGCTCACCTCGCAAGGAGCACGCCGCGCCGCCAGAACCAGGCCCGCCAAGGTAAGACCCACGAAAAGCACTTGCACCGTGACCGACGAGGTTCCGCAGAGGAGTTGCAGGAGTGCGAGGAAGGTTCGCCCGGAGTAGGGCGAAGCGGCGCCACCAGCCGGATTCGCCTGCCGGACGTACCAGAGGGCCGTCAACGAGCCGGCCAGGGCAAAGAGGATGCATCCAACCTTGGCCACTTGCTTGGGGCCCGGCCTGGACGGTTCCGCCTGCCGATGCTGGCGCCATTGCAGGAGACCAGCGACGGTCCATGCCGCCAGGAGCGGCGGCAAGGCGGTGGCGTGCACCCAGATCGCGAAGACGCCGAACGCCGCCGCGGCCACTGCCGACCGCCGCTGTCCCGTCCGCAGCCAGTTGCCGAGGCTCGCGATCGCCAGGAATTCGAGCAGGAGCAACGGAGCGTAGGGCCGCGCGAAGCGACTGTAGAAGATGAGGAAGGGCGCCAGGGCGAGAACGGCCCCCGAGAGTAGCGCGGCCTCGGCCCCGAACCGCTCCCGCACCCAGCGCGGGTAGTACCAGAGCAGCAGAAGACCCGCCAGGAGCGAGGGCAAGGCCATGGACCATTCGGACAGACCGACGGTCCGCAGGGCCGCCCGCAGGTACAGGTTTTGCGGCACGCTGTTCGCACCCAGGCGGGTAGTGCGGCCGAGCAGTGACCCGAAGTCGTGATCGACGACATAGGCGATGGCATGCCATTCGTCGTCGAGCGGGAGCTGGCTGCCCAGGTGCCAGAGGCGTAGGTAGGCGCCGAACGCCACCAGCAGGAGGAGAACGAAGCCGTACGCCTTCCTGTCGGTGCTTCCCTGCGACGAGTCTT
>JADGRD010000220.1 GCA_017881285.1 Pseudomonadota bacterium
AAGCCATTTCCGCAGTTGCTCGACAGCGTGCGAGAGTCAAGAATCTTTCAAGCCATCGATCGTGTCTTTCACGTCCAGGCAGAGCTCGACAATCCCAGCCGTAAGCTTGCACAAATTGCCAAGAGCGAAATGACGCCATTACTGTCGTTGGTTGGGGGCGTGTTGACGGTCGTTTCGGGGGTGGTGGTTATCGCGTTCTTGACCATTTTCATGTTGGTCTTTGGCGGACCCTTGATCGCGGCCATCTTGCGCGAGGCACGGGCGGACCGACGTCCCGTGTACCAAAATGTGATTCGCAGGCTACACGACGCGCTCGGCGGTTACGTGATTGGATTAGTAGTCATCTGTTCCATCAACGCAACGGTTACAACGATATTCCTGGCTGTCAACCACACGCCATTCTTCCTTCCCCTCGGTCTGCTGTGCGGCATGTCGAGCGTGCTCCCCTACGCCGGCCCGTTCGTCAGCGGCGTTACCGTTTCAGCCGTTGCCTTTGGTACGGGAGGGATAGGACATGGGATTGCCGCGGTCATCTACTTTATCCTCTATGGGCAGCTGGAAGGGAACGTGCTCGGCCCATTGGTCTTTCGTCGTGCCGTGCATGTCAACCCTCTGCTGGTCACCCTATCGGTCCTCTTCTTCGGCGAGCTTGGGGGCATTCTGGGCGCGGTCGCAGCGGTCCCATTACTCGCTGTCGTTCAGATCTTGGTGGGAGAGATCTTGCAGCTACGACGCGCCGGACTGACAAGAAACCCCGACCATCACGCAGATTTAGAGGTTGCGACGAACGCCTCGAACTCGCGCTGAGGCACCACCATGTCCATTCGGTGCTATTGAAGCAGGAGTCAACAGGAGAACAACAGTGAAGAATGCAAAGACTGATATCAGGCGACGTACGGACAGTAAAGGGCACATGGCACCCCAAAGCCAACCTGTAGGCGGGAACCCCGGCGAGCTTCATCAAATCGCAGCAGGCGAACACGCCCCACTGACAACCAATCAGGGCGTCTCGATTTCGGACAACCAGAACTCCCTCAAGTCGGGCACGCGCGGTCCGATTCTCTTGGAAGACTTTGTCCTCCGCGAAAAGATTAACCACTTCGATCATGAGCGCATTCCCGAGAGGATTGTGCACGCGCGTGGCACGGGTGCGCACGGGTTCTTCGAGCTCAAGGAATCTTTGGCGAAATACACGACCGCCAAGATCTTGTCCGAGGTGGGCGTAAAGACGCCCTTGTTCACGCGAATCTCGACGGTAGCCGGAGGCGCCGGCTCGGTCGACACACCCCGCGACATCCGAGGTTTTGCCGTCAAGTTCTACACCAAGGAGGGTAACTGGGATCTCGTCGGAAACAACATTCCGGTCTTCTTCATTCAGGATGCCATCAAGTTTCATGACCTCATCCATGCCGTAAAGATGGAGCCCGATAGTGGCTTCCCTCAATCGGCAACGGCGCACGACAACTTCTGGGATTTCATTTCGCTTACCCCAGAGTCGATGCACACGGTGATGTGGATCATGTCCGATCGAACCCTCCCGCGCTCGCTGCGCATGATTGAAGGTTTCGGCGTCCATAGCTTTCGGCTCGTAAGCGACTCCGGTGCGTCAACCTTCGTGAAGTTCCATTGGCGGCCGAAACTCGGCCTCCAGTCAACCATCTGGGACGAAGCCGTGAAGCTTGCGGGCGCCGATCCCGACTTCCACCGACGGGACATGTTCGAAGCCATCCAAGCCGGTAAATTTCCCGAGTGGGAGTTGGCCGTGCAGCTCTTTAGCCAAAGCGAGGCCGATGCGTTTCCCTTCGATCATCTTGACGCCACCAAGCTAATCCCCGAGGAACTGATTCCTTTGAAGGTAATCGGTCGAATGGTCCTCGATCGTTGGCCAAACAATTTCTTCGCCGAAACCGAACAAGTGGCCTTCTGCCCCTCGAACGTGGTGCCCGGTATCGACTTCTCAAACGACCCGCTCTTGCAGGGCCGTCTCTTCTCCTACCTCGATACCCAACTCTCACGCTTGGGTTCGCCGAACTTTCACCAGATTCCCGTGAACGCGCCGAAGTGTCCATTTGGCAATCACCAACGCGACGGACATATGCAGATGGAACAACCCAAGGGCAGCATCAACTACGAGCCGAGCTCCTTGTCCAAGGATTCACCGCGCGAGACGCCCAACGCGGGATTCCGAAGCGCGCCAGTCCAAGACAGCGGTGAGAAGGGGCGCATCCGGCCGGAGAGCTTTGCCGACCACTACTCCCAGGCCCGCCTGTTCTATCTCAGCCAAACAACGTACGAACAGGCTCACATCGCCTCGGCGCTTGTCTTCGAGCTTTCCAAGGTCGCCCATACCCATATCCAGGAAGCCATGGTTGGACACCTACGCCGCATAGAAGAGAGCCTCGCCAAGCGTGTAGCTGATGGTCTCGGCATGAGCCAACTTCCGAAGGCGCCTGCTGCGGCTCTCGTCAAGCAGATGAAGTTGTCCCCTGCGCTGCAAATCATCGGCAAGATGAAGGACTCGCTCGATGGGCGCACGGTGGGTATCCTGGTCGCGAAGGGATCAGACGGTGCCGCGATCAGAAGTGCAAAGAGGGCCGTGGCCAACGCAGGGGCAAGCGTCAAAGTCGTGGCTCCCACACTAGGAGGCACCAAGCTTGCGGATGGCTCGATGCTGAAAGCCGACGGGCAACTAGCAGGCACTCCCTCGGTGCTTTTTGACGCAATCGTTGTCATTCTGTCCGAAGCAGGAGCCAACATGCTCTCCAAAGAGTCCTCGGCCATCGATTTTGTGCGCGACGCGTTTGCCCACCTCAAGGCCATTGGCGTAGACCGCGGGGGCCAGAGCCTTCTGAAAGGTGCTGGCCTCGCCAATGATGCGGGCATCATTGGGATCTCTGAGATGCAAGCTTTTCTGGCCGCGGCCAAGACGCGGCAGTGGGATCGCGAAGCCTCGGTCCGCACCTTGCCGTGAGCTACATGTACCCAAAATGGCGGCACCAATAAGTCACCGCCCTTCTTCTCAACCACAAACCAAGAGTTGTTACACAAACAGCCAAGTCAGGAGAAAACAACAATGTCAATAATCGCGTGGATCGTTCTCGGCCTCATCTCAGGTTTCATTGCCAGCAAGATTGTCAACAAGTCGGGCGACGGCCTGGTTCCGGATCTCGTTCTTGGAATCGTGGGTGCGGTTGCAGGCGGCATCTTGTTCCGTTTGGTGGGCTCAGCCGGCGTGACCGGCCTCAACTTCTGGAGCATTTTCGTGGCCGTGATTGGTGCGGTCGTCGCCCTCGCCCTCAAACACGCTGTCGTTGGTCGCAGCAACGCCTAGCACTACGGATTCACGCTCCGCGCGCTTGCCACACGCGTACTGACCTGCGAGTTGTCTGGCGATGATTCAGGGGAGCGGAGGGTGGTAATGTAGGCTGGCTTGAGGCGCAGAGCTTGGCAGGACTTGCACGTGGCATGCCAGCGGATTGGCACGAGGAAGTTCAGCCACTTGCCGTGCAAGCGGGTCTAGGCCGAAGCCAAGGTATCCAATCAACATGACTTGGCAGGGCGTTCAATATGAACGCGAGTCACCCCCCAGCCGCGAGGCCCAGGCGCCGGCCATTGTCCACGCTGCTGGTGGCGGGCAGCTCGCCGCCTCCTGATTCCAGATCTGCCAGGAACGTCGCCCAATGTTCCTGTATCGTTCGATACAGCAAAGTTGTTTCGGGACAATGGCGCCCGTACGCGCCTGCACCGACGGGCGCGTGGGTGTGACAGCTTGCTGCTGGTTGCGGGGAAAGCACCAGTAGAAGTTCTCGGCAACGAGACAATATTTGTTGCTAGCGAAGCGCAGCTTTCGGCATTCGAGGCCAGCTTCGCGAGCCGGTGCGTGACAGCGTGGCGACAGACCGAGCGTCCGCCTTCCCGGACGTCCCCTTTCCCATAAGCGACAGCGTTACGTCGCCGCCCCGCGTTTGCCCATCTTCGAGTCCAGGTACCAGATGCCGCCGCCCTGCTCGCCCACGGCCTTCAGCTGGTCGAGGATCTGGCCGACGTTCGACTCCTCCTCGATCTGCTCGGTGACGTACCACTGCAGGGCGATCTCGCTGGCGTAGTCCTTCTCGGCCCGCGACAGCTCGAAGAGGGCGTTGATGGTTCCCGTGATGCTCTTCTCGTGCTCGAGGATCTGCTCGAACACTTGGGTGATGCCGCCGAACTCCGAGGGGGGTGCGGCGATGGCGGCCAGGGCCAGACGGCCGCCGCGGTCGACCACGAACTCGACCAGCTTCATGGCGTGCTTCGTCTCTTCATGCGCCTGCACGCGCAGCCAGTGCGCGAAGCCGCGGAAGCTCCTGCCCTCGCAGTGCGCGCTCATGGCCAGGTAGAGCTGGGCCGAGAATTGTTCCAGATTGATCTGTGCGTTGAGAGCGTCCTGAATCTTCTTGCCGATCATTAGGTCCTCCTGGTTTGCGAACTCTGAAAGGGGTTCCTGCGCCTACGCGCGAAGATGCGCCGGCCCCTCACCCGCCCCTATCCCCACTTCGTGGGGAGAGGGAGAGCGGATGCGGTCTTCGAATGCGGTGAGCGCGGCCTTGGCGCCCTCGCCCATGGCGATGACGATCTGCTTGAAGGGCACGCTGCTCACGTCGCCGGCGGCGTAGATCCCCGGCTTGCTCGTGCGGCAGCGCTCGTCGATGACGATCTCGCCCATGCGGTTGACGGTCACCAGATCCTTGACCAGGGCGCTGTTGGGCACCAGGCCGATCTGGACGAAGACGCCGTCGAGCGCGAGCTCGTGGATCTTTTCGGTCGGGCGATCTTGGTAGCGCAGGGCCGTCACGGTCTGGCCGTTGCCCACGACTTCGGTGGTGCGCGCGTTGGTCACGATGCTGACGTTGGGCAGGCCACGCAGGTTGCGCACCAGCACCTCGTCGGCCTTGAGCTGCTCGGAGAACTCGAACAGGGTCACCTGGGCGCAAATTCCGGCCAGGTCGATGCCGGCCTCGACGCCGGAGTTGCCACCGCCGATCACGGCCACGCGCTTGCCCTTGTAGAAGGGACCGTCGCAGTGCGGGCAGAAGGCCACGCCGCGCCCCAGATAGTCCTTCTCGCCGGGCACCCCCAGCTCGCGCCATTTCGCGCCAGTGGCGAGGATGAGCGCGTCGGCGTGCAGGACCTCGCCGCCTTGCAGACGCACTTCCTTGTGCTTGCCGTGTTCGAGAATCTGCTCGACCTTGCGATTGTCGAGCAGGTCGATGGCATAGGCGCGCAGGTGCTTCTCGATATCCGCGGCCAGGCGCCGCCCCTCGGTGTACGGCACCGAGATGAGGTTCTCGATGCCCACGGTCTCCTGCACCTGGCCACCCAGCCGCTGCGCCACCAGCGCGGTCTTGAGCCCCTTGCGCGAGCTGTAGATCGCGGCCGAGCTACCCGCCGGCCCGCCGCCCAGCACCACCACGTCGTAGTGTTGCGGCGGCTGCGCGACCGCATCGGCGGCGGCCTCGCGCCCAAGCGCGCCCTCGAGGGTTTCCAGCAGCTCGGCGAAATTGGCTCGGCCGACGTGCACGATAGCATTGGCGCTGTCACGGGAACCCTCAAAGGGTTCCCGTGGACCTTCCCGCGACGCTACGCTGCCGACAAAGCCGGCAGGCTCCGCACGCGACACGACGGCGGGCACCCCTTGGATGCCGAGCGACTCGATATCCGCCTCGGCTAGCTCGCCATCGATCATCTCGTGGTGAAAATCCGCGTGCATGAGCGCCATCTGGTTCAGCGCCTGGACCACGTCCGGGCAGTTGGTACAACTCAGGGAAACGTAGGTGCGCAGGCGCACCGGCCCCTTGAGCGCGCGCACCCGGCGCCGCACGCCCTCGTCGGGCAGCTTGCCCTTGCCGTCTGCGTTGAGCAGGGCGACGATGAGCGAGGTGAACTCGTGCCCACCGGGCACCCCGCGGAAGCGGATGCCGGTGGCCTTGCCGTCGCGCAAGAGGTCGAACTGCACGCCTGGCACGGTTTCGTCAACCTCGACAAGCGCAATCTTCTCGCTGCACCCGGCAACATCGGCCAGC
Organism: Pseudomonadota bacterium; assembly: GCA_017881285.1. Taxonomy (GTDB): domain Bacteria; phylum Myxococcota_A; class Polyangia; order Fen-1088; family Fen-1088; genus Fen-1118. The sequence continues at coordinate 6,060 of JADGRD010000220.1, forward strand.
AACTCGCGCAGCTCTTCCCGCTTGGGATGGTCACCGCGGTAGAGAGCCAGGGTGAGCGACGACGAGAGCGTCGCGAAGTGAGTCGTCAGTTGATCCCGGATGCCTTGGTCCAGCATAGCCGCTCCAGATCGGTGGGTGGGAAAGGAACACAAGAAAACCGATCCGGAATGGTCGGTTCCGGACCGGCGAGGGTTTCGGGGAGGAATTCGCTCAGATCTTGCCGACCAGGTCGAGGCCGG
>JADGRD010000221.1 GCA_017881285.1 Pseudomonadota bacterium
CGAGGCGGAATTCCAGGCCCTTGGCGTCGGGGATCGGGAAATCGAGACCGAAGAGCAGGTTGATGATGGGCAGTGCGCTGGGAACCGATGTCTCCTGGAATCGGTGCGCGTTGTACGGCCCAAGGTCCTGTCCCGCCACCGAGCTTTGCGACAGCATCGCTTCATTGCACTTCGCGTCGGTACCACAGATGACGGCGCCCGGGCCGTAGCCCGGTGCTTGGCCTCCCGGCTGGCGAACCTCATACTGGCCGGTCGCGGGATCGTATTGGGCGGAGATGCGCATGACCTTGCCGCGCACCACGCCAAGTCCCAGACCAGCACCGTAGTGAATGCCGAAGTAGGGACTGAAGTACTGGCGCAGGACGTAGGCGGCATCCATGGTGATAAGCCCGAATCCCTTCGTCTGGACCAGGTCCGCGTCGAGAGCCGGATCCTTGCCGCGGCCCAGCCAGTACCCGTCGGACGTGGTCATGTTCTGGTAGCCAACCGCGACCACGATCTCCCAGGTGCGATTCCGGTCCTCCTTGTCGTGCTTGCGCCAGAAACCCTCGAGGGCCCAGCAATTGAAGGTCGAGAGGGGCACGTTCTTCTGCGTGAAGAGCCCGAGAAACCAACCCGGCACCGACACCCAGCGCCAGCGAACGGCGAGCCCGTAGTGCGCCTTGTCCGCCATCTTGCCCGCCGCCGCCTCGGCCGTGGTCGCTGCCGGCGTCTCCTCGGCGGCCGGCGCCGCTCCCGTCTCGCTGGCGGCCGGCGCCGCTTCGCTGGCGGCCGGCGCCAGGCTCGCGGAATCCGCGGGCGGCGGCGGCGTTTCCGAAGTTTCCTGGGCAAACGCGGTGGTGCTAAGGGCGACAATAGTGAAGGACAGAAGTTGGGCCAAGCGCGTGCGATGGTGCATGAATGCCTCCGGACGATCGGGTTGCCGCGACTATACCCCAACGACTGTGCTACCGTCTGCCCGTGCCTCTGACGTACCTGGCCATCGCAGTTTGCGCGCTGGCCGCCGGGCCGCCAACACCGCCGGCCTCCGGCGGTGCCAAGACCGGCGACGCGCGGCCGCAGCTCGCGGCCTACCTCGCCAGCCACGACGTGCCCACGCTGGCCGAGCTACGCGGGCTGGCGAGCGCGCCCGACAAGCCCTTGATGGCCATCGCGGAGGACGGGCGCGCGGAAGGCCTCATTCGTGCGCGCGCCGTGGCCGCGCTACGCCTTCTGCCCTCGCCGGCCGTGCAAGGGTTTCTCGGCAAAATGGTGCGGACCAAGGCCAAGTCGAATGATACGACCGAGCGCCTGATCCTGCGCCGGGCCGCGATGGCGCTCGGCTGGATCTCCGGGCCGCGCGCCGCCGCCGATCTCGCACTCCTCTTCGACAACGCCGATCCCGAGGTCCGCCTCGACGCCGCCATCGGCCTCGGCCTGACGCGCGCCGAGGACGCGCCGGCTCTCTTGCGGCGGCAGCTTGCCGTCGAATCGGTGCCCCGGGTGCGCGACCAGATCGAACGCCAGCTCCGCGTGTTCCCACCGCCCCCACCCCCGCCGGCCAAGAGCCTGCCCATGCGAGAAGAACCGCCCCTGCGCGGGTTCTGACGGCTGCGCGCTTGTGGTAACCTCCCCCGCGCCCGGCAACCATCAGCAGGAGAATTCATCGTGTCCAAGGAGAAGCTCGGCATTCTGGTCGGTGGCGGTCCCGCGCCTGGCATCAACAGCGTGATCAGCGCGGCCACCATCCGCGCCCTCTTGCAGAGTGTCGAGGTGCTCGGCATTCGCGATGGCTTCGATCACCTGATGAAGGGACGCCTGGAGGACATCCGCCCCTTGCACCTCGGCGACGTCAGCCGCATCCACTTCACCGGCGGCTCGATTCTCGGCAGCTCGCGCGCCAACCCGACCAAGAAAGACGAGGATCTGGTCATGGTGGTCGAGTCGCTGCACCGGCTGGGCATCACCCAGCTCATCACCATCGGCGGCGACGACACCGCCTTCTCGGCGATGAAGGTCTCGGAAAAGGCGGCAGGCCGGCTGCGCGTGGTGCACGTGCCCAAGACCATCGACAACGATCTCGACCTCGATCCCTCCATCGATTCCTTCGGCTACAACACCGCCCGCAGCCTGGGCGTCGAGCTGGTCAAGAACCTGATGGTCGATGCCAAGACCACCTCGCGCTGGTATTTCGTCGTGGCCATGGGGCGCAAGGCCGGCCACCTGGCGCTCGGCATCGGCAAGGCGGCGGGCGCGACCCTGACCATCATCCCCGAGGAATTCCCGCGCAACAAGCCCACCCTGCGCATCCTGGTCGACATCCTGGCCGGGGCCATCATCAAGCGCCTGGCCGAAGGCCGGCGCTACGGCGTGGCGATCCTGGCCGAGGGCCTGGCCGAGGGCCTGCCCGAGGAGGACATCAAGCGCCTGGGCGACGCCGAACACGACGAGCACGGCCATATGCGCATCTCCGAGCTGAACCTGGGCGGTAGCCTCAAGAAGGCGGTGTACGCCCGCCTGGCCGGGCTGGGCGTGGCCAAGGTCAACGTGGTGGCCAAGGACATCGGCTACGAGCTGCGCTGCGCGGATCCGGTGCCCTACGACATGGAATACACGCGCGACCTCGGTTACTGCGCGGCCAAGTACCTCTTCTCGGGCGGCCACTCGGCGATGGTCTCGCTGCAAGCCGGCAACTTCGTGCCCATTCCCTTCGCGCAGCTCCTCGACCCGCAGACCGGCCGCACGCGCGTGCGCATGGTGGATATCAAGTCCACCCGCTACGCCATCGCCCGCCGCTACATGATCCGCCTGCGGCGCGACGATTTCGACGAGCCGGCCTTGCTGTCGATGTTCGGTTCGGTGTGTAACCCGAAGCAGTCGGCCGAGGAATTCAAGCGCGAGTTCGGCTACGTGGTCGAGAACGAGGCGCCACCGCTCGACCTGCTGCACGTGCGCGACCGCGAAAGCAACGGGCGCTGACCAGAGCTTTGAACCACCGAGGCCCTGTGCTCTTGTCCCCCTCGGCGCCCTCCGTGGCTCTTCCCCAGCTTCCCCTACTTCGTAATCTCGATTGGCCGGTGCTGCGCGCCGAGCTGGCCGGGCACGGCGTGGGTGAGCCGGTCGCGCGCAAGGTGTTCGCGCGGGTGCACCGGGACTGGGGAAGCCGCCTCGACGACATGGAATTGTTGCCCGCGAAGGTGCGTGCGGCGCTGGCCGACTTGGGGCCATTCCCAGAGCTGGAAACCCTCGAGCGGCGGCGGGCGGCCGACGGTTTCGTGAAGTACCTCTTCCGCCTGCCCGACGGCGCCGAGATCGAGGCGGTGCGCATCCCGCTGCCCCATCCCGCCGATGCGCGCGCGCTGAAGGAACGGCGCCAGCGCGGCGAAGCACACGGCCTGGTGGCGTTGCCCACGGCCAAGTACAGCCTGTGCATCAGCTCGCAGGTGGGCTGTGCGCTCGGCTGCGCCTTCTGCTCCACCGGCAAGCTCGGGTTTTCGCGCAACCTCGCGACGTGGGAGATGCTGGCGCAGGTCCATGCCGTGCTCCGCGAGGCCGACCATCCCGTGCGCGGGGTGCTCTTCCTCGGCATGGGCGAACCGCTCCTCAACTACGACAACGTCATGGCCGCGGCCCGCATCCTCTCCCATCCCGCGGGGCTGGCCATCTCCGCCGACGCCATCTCCATCTCGACCGCGGGCGTGGCGCCGGCCATCCGGCGGTTCGCCGCCGAGAAGACACGCTTCCGCCTCATGGTTTCGCTGGCCGCGCCCACGCGGCCGATGCGCCTGTCGCTCATGCCCATCGAGGAGCGCTGGCCGATCGAGGAGCTGGTGGCCGCAGTCCGCGACTACGCGGACACGAGCCGCAGTCGCGTGACCCTAGCCTACGTCGGGATCTCGGGCGCGAACATGAGCCGGCAAGCCGCGCGGGACGTGGCCCGGTTGTTCGCAGGCATACGGGTCAAGGTCAATCTCATCGACGTCAACGATTCGGCGGGGCGATACCAGCCACCGACGGACGCCGAAGTAGCAGAGTTCCGCGCGGAGCTCTCCGCACATGCCATCCCCGTCGTGCGTCGTTACGCTGGCGGCCGTGACATCTGCGCCGCCTGCGGCACCCTGGCCGCCACCCGCCAGGGCGGGGTGGTGCTTGGTGAGGGACCAGGCCGGTAGAAGACGGAGAGAACACAGAGAATACAGAGGCCACAGAGAAAGAAAGCGTTCGGGCTGGAGGTACGGGAAGTTGTGGTCTAATGAGGCGCACGCGTGCCCGAGCCTGAGCACATACCGGACAACCAGCGAGCTTCATCGCTGCTGCGGCCTTTGTTATGGGTCCTCGCCATCCTGGGCGCCGCCTACCTGCCGCTCTTCCTCGGCAAGATTATCTTCTTTCGCGACATCGCGCACTGGGGGTTCCCCGCCCGCGCCTTCCTGCGTGACAGCCTCGCGCGCGGCGAATTGCCCGCCTGGAATCCCTTTCAGGGGCTCCTCTGGAGCCAGATCATCCTGAGCATCCAGCTCCCCTTGACCGTGTTCCCCCTCATTTTCCTCACCTCCTCCCGGAAGGTAATGGGCAAATACGCCACCCCCCCCAGGGAAAGATTTCTCCTCTGGATCGTAGCGACGGTGATAGCGATTCTGAACATCATGTTGTTGGTGCAGATTCTTTTTGGCTGACTCTCCCGTACCTTGCCCCCTGTGAAATAAACGCCATTCTGTTATTTGAATGGATTTTTTTGTCTGATTGTGAAATAATCGCCATTTGGGTGACGAGTTGGAATATCCGATTCAGAAAAGCAAAGATCAGGGAGAATGGAATGACGCAAAAATGGAGAAAGGGGAACCGACGTGCGATCCGGTTCTACGCACGATGAAACTGGCCCACCTCTCCGATCTCCATTTTTATCGTTTTCCCTCTTGGAAGGGCATATGGAGCAAGCGGCTGGTCGGTTTGACCAACCTCTATATCCGCGGGCGCATCCGCCACTTCAACACGGATATCGCGATGCTGGCGATACGCTCCGTAATCGAGGACGAGCCTGACGGGGTCATGATCAGCGGCGATCTCACCGCCCTGGGATCTCCCGAGGAATTCAAAATGGCACGGCAGGCGCTCGATCCGCTGATCGCCCGCATCCCGACCGTGATTGTCCCGGGAAACCACGACTACTACACCCGCGGAGCCGCCAACAGCCACCGGATTGAGGAATATTTCGGTGATGTCATCCGGACACCGGGCTCGGCGGAAACCGATCCCACCTACCCCACCCTGCACTTGATCGGGGAAACGGCCCTGATGGGAATGAATCCGAGCTGTTACACCGTGGGCGCCTCGGGAAGAATTGATCCCCGGGAGGTCGAAAGACTGGAAATACTGCTGCAGGAGCCTCGGGTCGCCGGCCGTTTCAAGGTCCTGATCATCCATTATCCGCTGTTCAACCGCGGAGGAAAGGTCACCCCGCTGTTCTGGCGGCGGCTGAGAAACCGGGAAAACCTCATCGCGGTTCTCTCCCGCTACCCGGTCGATCTGGTGGTCCATGGCCATGACCATTACCGGTACTCCAATACCATGACCGCCGATAACGGCCAAGCGGTTTACCTGGCCAACGCCGGGTCGGCCGGCTACGCCCGCGGTTCGGTGAAGGCTTCGTACAATCTGTACGAAATCGAGGGGAAAAAGCTGATACGGGTAACCCATAAGAATTTCGGCACCGGCGGATTCGAAATCACCTATCAGGGCCCGCCCGTATAACCGGGGGATCATCGCCGAATCGACCGTCCTTGACATTTTTGGAGCGGGACCATACGATAGGTGATCGCCGGAACGCAAACCGGCGCGTACGAACTCGCGCGTTCGCGAAAAGGAGGGTGATCATGTTTCCTTCATTTCCGCCTTGGAATGGATTGCATCCGCTGGTGATCCACTTCCCGGTGGTTCTGATCCTGGTAGCGCCGCTGTTCATCGTCCTGGGAATCGTCTTCCGGAACCGCAGGCAGGGATTTCTCTGGTCGGCCATGGTGCTGATGGCGCTGGGCGCCGGCTCGACCTTCTTCGCCGTGGCCACGGGAGAGGCGGGCGCCGAGATCGCCGCGAAATCCCGGGCGGTCATTCCGGTCCTGGAACGGCACGCGGATCTGGCCGAGACGACGCGCATCATCTTCACCGCCATGAGCTTGATTTATCTGGCCATACTGATCCTTCTCTCGATCCGGGAGAAAAAAAAGAAACCGGTCCGGCCGGCCACGTTTCTGATTGCTCACGTGATTTTTCTCCTCCTCTATCTGGCCGGAGTGCTGGTGCTCGTTCAAA
>JADGRD010000222.1 GCA_017881285.1 Pseudomonadota bacterium
CGACGAGGCGAGCACCACGGATACTCTGGGGGCGGGCGGGGCGGATGTGCAATTTCGTGCGCCCCCTAACAGGAGGCATCGACGTGCCTTCATGCGGCGCTATGTGGCTGCGGCCGCGCGTATGTGAATGCAATAATACGGTCTGGGAGGCATGATTCGGACGGAGGCCCATGATTGGTGAAACGTGACCCCGTGGTGTCCGAAAAATCGTCGCCGAGATTGTCCCACGAATTCGCGAGGATATGGAGCTTGGAAAGTCGGCCACGGGCGTGCAATCTAGACATTGATGTTGCCCATGACGTTGCAGTTCATCATCGTGATGATTGCCTCCGCAATCAACGACAGACTGCAACGCAAGATCGACTACGTGGAAGAAGAGAGGCACATTCTCCAGGAAAAGCTCGACGCCGCCACGGGTGGCAAGAAGCTCTCGTTTACCGTCGACCAGCGCCGCCGACTCGCTACCGCCGGCAAGCTGCTCACGCCCGATGAGCGCCAGAAGTGTTGCTACCTCGTGAACCCGGCCACCATTCTCGACTGGTTCCGCCAGCTCGCCGCGAGGAAGTACGACAGCTCCGACGCCAGACGCGGCCGTCCACCCAAGCCCAAGGACGTCCGCAAGATGGTCATTGAGATGGCGTTGGCCAACCCATCCTGGGGCTACACGAAAATCAGGGACGCCTTGCGCACAGGACTCGGCATTGAAATCGGGCGTACCACAATCGTGAACATCCTGGCCGAGTCTGGCCTCGAGCCGGCGCCGGAGCGGGAGAAGACTCCCACCTGGAAGCAGTTCATGAAGGCCCATTGGGATTCGCTTTGCGGATGCGACTTTTTCACCGTCGAGGCCCTCGGCTTGACCGGAACGGTTCGTTACATGGTCTTCTTCGTCATCGTGGTCAAGGCACGCGCGGTGGAAATCGCTGGCATCGCCACCAATCCGGACGGGAGATGGATGCAACAGATGGCGCGCAACCTGACCGACTCGGTGGACGGCGTTCTTCGAAATGCGACCTACCTGATCCATGATCGAGATCCGCTGTTCACTGAGGCGTTCGAAGCGATCCTGCGGGGACGAGGTGTGAAATGCGTGAGGACTCCGGCGCAGAGCCCGAACTGCAACCCGCATGCGGAGCGGTTTGTCAAAACGGTCCGGGACGAGTGCTTGCACCATTTCGTATTCTTCGGAGAGCGACATCTGCGGTTCGTGCTCAAAGAGTTCATGGCGCACTACCATCGGGAGCGCTTTCATCAGGGGCTTGGTGGCCAGTTGATCGAGGGGCGGGCGGGCTCGACGAGCAAGAAGGGGGCTCGTGGCAAGGTCGCCTGCCGCCCACGGCTCGGGGGATTGCTCAACTTCTATGTCCGAGAGTTCGCGTGACCAGCGCCGATGATTTCTTGGACAGCACGGGGTTGACGGCATCGCCCGGGCGTGTTTCCACTCGTCCCATGAACAGAATCGCGCGAGCACGCCGTGGCAAGCTGTGGCTGGTGGGGCTGGTGGGCGCGGCCGGTTGCATCGCGCCCGATCGCGCGGCCAGTGGCCGCAGCCCGACGCCCAGCGCGGCGAACGGCGGCGTTCACATCGAAGCCGAGAGCATGAAGCGCACGGGCGGCAATTCGCTCTCGAGCCCCTTCATCGGCGCCATCCTGTACGAGAACAAGGACGCCCTGACCACGCGCCAGAAGCTCGATTCGCCGGGCCGCTTTCGCTTCGACATCCGCGGCTGCTCGAGCGACAAGCGTCCGGCCGGCGTCGCCGTGTTCGTCGACGGCCAGGCCCGCGCGGCCGGCTGGTTCACCTCGAAGAAGCCGCAGGTGCTGTCCCTGCTCGGCGACGTGGATAGCGCCGGCGAGCACCAAGTGCGGGTCGGGCAGGTCACCGACGTCGGCGAGAACGACGCTTACGTCGACTGGCTCGAGATCGTGCGCGCGGGCGACCTCCAGCCAGCCCCGACCCCGCCCGGCAAGGGCGCCGTGGAGACCGGCAAGTGGCGCAATCTCTTCGTCGAGCGCGGCTACCCCGAGGCCGAGGTCAACCAGAAGATCGAGCGGACCTTCGCCGCGCTCTTTCACGGCGACCCGGACCGGGAGGCCGTCTATTTCGACGCTGGCCGGAACGCGGACGGCCCGCTCGCCTACCTCATGGACATCGGCAACGGCGACGTGCGCTCCGAGGGCATGTCGTACGGGATGATGCTTGCCGTCCAGACCAACCACAAGGCCGAGCTCGATGCCCTGTGGAACTGGGCCAAGACAAACATGGCCCACCCCGATCCGATGGATCCGGTACACGGCTACTTCGCCTGGCAGATGAAGCCCAACGGCAAGGTCATCGATCCAATGCCCGCGCCCGATGGAGAGGAATATTTCGTCACCGCCCTCTACTTCGCCCACGCGCGCTGGGGCAGCGGCCAGGGCATCTACGACTACCAGGCCCAAGCCAACCAGCTCCTGCGCGACCTGCGCTCGCGCGCGGACATGCCGGTGCCGGGCGGTGCGACGGTCACCTCGCTGTGGAACCGCGAGCAGAAGCAGGTGCGCTTCACGCCCAACACGGCCGACTTCACCACCAACGGCGACCACACCGATCCGTCGTACCACGCGCCGGCCTTCTACGAGATCTGGGCCCGGGTCGGACCGGCGTCGGAAGCCGAGTTCTGGAAAGCGGCCACCCGAGTGAGCCGCGACTTCCTCGCCCGCGCCGCCCACACGAGCACGGGCCTCGTGCCCGACTACGCCGAATTCGACGGTCGGCCCAAGCCGCGCAAGGGCGATCCGGGCGGCGGCGATTTCCGCTACGACGCCTGGCGCGCCGCCATGAACTGGTCGGTGGACTATGCCTGGTGGGCCGCAGATCCGCGCGCGGTCGAGCGCAGCGACCGCCTGCAGGCCTTCTTCGATCGCATGGGCTTGTGGACATACGTCAACCGCTACCACCTCGACGGCCGCCCCATCGGGAAAGAGCGCTCGCTCGGCCTGGCGTCGACCAACGCGGTGGCCAGTCTGGCCGCATCCGACGCGCGCGCCTGGCGTTTCGTCGACGAGCTGTGGAGCGCACAGGTGCCCCACGGCACCTGGCGCTACTACGACGGCATGCTCTACCTGATGAGCCTGCTGCACGTTAGCGGGCAATTCCGGGCGTACTTGCCGAATCCATGATGGGAAGTCCGCGCCACGGATGGCAGGACACGCCGCCCCGTAGATCTATTCGATGGTCAGCCCTTGTTTCGCGCACGCCGCCTTGACCGTCTCCCGGCGAGCCTCGCCGAGGTGCGCGGCGGCCTCGCGGGCGGCGTTCCCCTCACCGATAGCGCAGGAGCAAGCGCCGATGATCTCGTAGGCCTGCGAGGCTTGCGCGGCAGTGGCCTCGCGCTCGAGGGCGGCGCGGGCCCGGTCGATGGCCAGGGCATAGTGCCCCCGCATCCAGGCTTGCTGAGCCTCGTGCACGAAGTCGGCCGCGCCGCGCGGCGGCGGTGACGTGGGCTCGGACGCGGCGGTGGCCTGCTATCCGAGGTCGTCACCTGTTCTCTGAGTGTGCCGCGGCGGAAAAGCGGCTCACCGAATTCCGGGGCTCACCCCAAGGTGGGGGTCTTTCGCGGTCAGCACGCGAGCTGCAGGGACACCCACTTGCCTTCAACGCACTGCATGTCGTTGCCGGCGCAAGACACCCCATAGGTGCACCTGACCCCGCTCGTCATGGTGCACGGACTGCCGTCTCCGGGCCGAAGTGCTGGGCACTCGGCCGGGAGGTTCCTGCTGCAGACCCATCCCGGATCGGGTCCGCCCGTGAAGCCGCACTTGCAGAATTGCGTCGAGTAGACGCAAGTCGCCTTGGTGCCACCGTCGGTGCTGCAGATGCCGGCCGGCGGCGACGCCGGGTCCGCGGGGCAACTCGGATCTGGCGCGGCCGTACATCCCTGCAAGGGGAGAGTCACCTGCCAGCTGCCTTGCGAGCACTTCGCCGAGGTCTTGCAGAACCACCGACTATCGTCGCCGTAGTAGCAGATCGTGCTCGACGCGACCGAACAGGACCCGCTTGGCACGGACGAGGGGCAGTCGGGTTGCGAGGCGTCGTACGAAGCATCGGTGCCAGCGTCGTACCAATTCGTTCCGCCCTGCCCGGTGCCGCCCTTGCCCCCCGCTCCACCCGTGCCAGTCACACCGCCGCTGTTTCCACCGGTGCTGACCGTCCCACCGCTGCCACTTCCTCCCTTGCCGCTGCCGCCGGTCCCAGGCACGGTTCCACCGCTGCCGGCTCCGCCGGTCCCAGTCAGAATGCCACCGGTGCCGCTGCCGCCGGTTCCAGGCACGACACCACCGACTCCGCCGGTCCCGGTCACGGTGCCGCTCGCGCCGCTCCCGCCACTCCCTGTCAGGGTGCTGCCGGTGCCGGTCGTGCTTCCGCCCCTGCCGGCGTTGCCGCCGCTGCCCGCGAGCGCGCCGCCCGCGCCGCCATTGCCCGGCAGGGCACCACCCGTGCCGGCAGGAGGTTGGTCGATGGCACCGTCGCGTGCGCGAAGTACGGTGTCTTTCGATCCACACGCGGCGCCGATGAGAGCCACTACTGCAACAAAGCCAAGTCGTCGTGTTGTCGTCGTCATGTTCACTGAGTGGACCTTTCCGAAAAAGTGGCGCACCGGATTCTCACGAGGACATTGTCTCATACTCAATTCCACTGCACGGCGAGTTTGGTGACAGTGATGGGGGTCACCTGCCTCTCGTAGAGATTGCGCTAGTTTCCAAAACATGGGCACTACTATGCTGAGGTAACCACCTTGGAAGGAACTGGATCGTGATCCCTCGCACCATACTCCTGGCCGGGATGTTCGTCGGAGTCGTTTTGATGATTGGCTGCGGGCGCACCGAGATGGAAACGCTCGTCCGCGTGGCGGGTAGCGGCGGATCGGATACGAGCACCGGTGGCGCGGGCGGCGCCGTTTCCGGCCCATGCGCCGAGGCCACCTGCCTCACGTCGCTGTTCCAGACTTGCGTGCCCGAGGGGAGCTGCTATCTGCAGGGCGGTGCGAGCCCGAGCGCATCGTACAACACTGGCTGCTACGCGAACGGGGTGACCGTGTCGTACCTAGGGAGCTACAACGGGTCGAACGTCACCAGGAACCTGACGGTCCGACGCAACGCTGTCCTCTGCTACAGCATCGACGAGTCGACACCGACGAACGCCAACGCAGTCACGTATGTGGTCCACGGCGCCGACGGCGAGGAGGTTGCCACCGGGACCACGGCCGACAAGTCCGGAACCGTCCCCATGGCCTGCAACGGCGGCCAGCCAACGCCGGTCAGCGTCCTTTGCCTGAGCCCCGTCGGCGACAACAGCGCGTGCAATCTGGGGACGTGCCCCTAGCTGCCAAGCGCGGAATCCGTCCATCGATCCTTCTTGCAGCGGATCGCGCTGGTATGAAGCCGATGCAGGAGGAAGCCTGCCCAGGCCAGGCCGAGGAGGAGCAGTTCCCAACCGTACGAGGCGGTGCTTCCCGGCACAGTATTGTAGCCACCTCCACTCTTGTCACTGTTCCCGTGGCGACGCAGTCGTGTACACGGAAATGGGGAATGTCTGCGCACGCAGCCGGGCGGGCAACTACGGGTTCGCGCGCAGGGTGACCGCGATGCGGTCGTAGTAGAGCGTGGTGATACCTTCGAACCCGGAGTCGGTCCCCAAGATGATCCAGAGCTTCCCGTCCGCGGTGCTGGTCACTCGAAAGTCGGAGAGAATGAACGTCTTCGGTTCGTAGGTCAGGTCGGGGCAAACCTTGGTATTGCCGAGGTCACCGACGACCTTCATGTCGGCGCCGCTTGTCGACTGGATGCCCTTGTCGATGTTGAGACGCAGCCAACCTAGGCTGTCGAGGGTGGCGACAGGCTCCAAGGACGAGGCTCCGATCTTGACGTATACGCTCGCGCCGGGGGATCCGCCGATCCCGCCGCAGTCGGCGGGTGCGTTGGTATCGATGACCGCCACGACGTCGAGCAGGTAGGTGGTCTGGGGTGAGAGACCTGTGATCTCCCGCATCACGTACATGAACAAGTCGTCGCTGTGGTTGTTGCCGTTGAGCCGCAGCCCGCCACCTGGGCCGACCTCCGCAGGCAGCGCAGCCCAGCCATACGAGAGGTCATAGCCAGTCCCCAGCCCTGGAGGATAGTCGGCGAAGCTCCCGATCCATCCCTGGGTATCTTTGGGGAAGTCCCAAGCGACGCTCGTGGTGCCCCCGGTCGCCGTGGTACCTCCCCCACCGGTCCCGCCGGTGCCCGTTCTCCCGCCAGTCCCGG
>JADGRD010000223.1 GCA_017881285.1 Pseudomonadota bacterium
TCACTTCGTATTCCAATATGGGTTCAGCCCGCTCACCGTGCAGATCCCCAGCTACGAGGTCTTGCTCACCATGGGAACACGGATCATGGTCGGGCCCATCAAGACCCCGGAAAGCCCGGTCCGGCGCGACCCGGCGACCGGGATCGCCTACCCATACCTCTACGTGGTCGACCAGGGCCGCACGGCGCTCACCCCGGCCAGCCGCGGCCAAGTCCTGCGCATCAATCCGCGCGCTGGAAGCACTGAGATCGCCACCTTTGACACGACCTATTCCGGCAGTACGCCGTTCCAGTTGCAGTAGCAGGAACCTTCCGCGTCGCCCAACAATATTGACAACTGGTGGGGGGTTAACCTACATTGTAGGTAAATGAGCGATAGCGTTCGCACTGTTGTTCGCGACCTCCTGCGCCAAGCGGTCACGGGAGCCCAGGCGGAAGGGCTGTTGAATCAAGTCCCTGCCTCGATACCGATAGAACGACCAAAGCGGCCGGAGCACGGCGACTACGCCACCAACGTCGCCCTCGGGCTCGCCAAGACGGCGGGCAAGCCGCCCCGCGCGCTCGGTGAAGCCATCGCCAAGCACCTGCGGCTGGTCGGCGGCGCGGACCTGGCGGAAGCCACGGTCGCGGGGCCAGGCTTCGTGAACCTGCGTTTCTCGGATGCTTTCTGGCAGCGACACATGCTCGAGATCCGCAAGGCCGGCAAGACGTGGGGCAGGGGAGAGGCCAAGCCCTCGGCCAAGCTGTGCGTGGAGTACATCTCGGCCAATCCGACGGGCCCGTTGACCTTCGCGCACGGCCGGCACGCGGCGGTTGGTGATTCGCTCACGAGGCTCCTGCGCTTCGCCGGCTACGACGTGGTCCGCGAATTCTACCTGAACGACGCCGGCAACCAGGTCGCCATGCTCGCGCTCTCGGTATGGGTGCGCTACATGGAGGCCGCTCGGGCCGCTGACCCGAAGGTTCCCGAGGTTGCCTTTCCCGAGAAAGGCTACCAAGGCGACTACATCCGGAGCATCGGCCGCGACCTGCTGGCACGCGACGGCGCCCGCTGGATCGCGCCAGAGCCGCCCGCCGACATCGAGCCCATCAAGCGCTTCGCCATCGAGAGTTGCCTGGCCATGATTCGCGCGACGCTCGGCCGCTTCGACGTCGATTTCGACGTCTGGCAGAGCGAACGCGAGCTGCACGAGACCGGCGAGGTCAAGGCCACGCTCGACGTGCTCGACCAGGCTGGGTTCATCGACCGGCGCGACAACGCCGTCTGGCTGCGCACCACGGTTCTGTGGGGCGACGAAAAGGATCGCGTGGTGGTCAAGTCCGACGGACTGCCCACCTACCTGCTGGCGGACATCGCCTACCATCGCAAGAAGCTGGCGCGCGGCTTCGACAGCCTGTGCGACATCTGGGGCGCGGACCATCACGGGCACATCCCGCGCATGCAGGCCGCCCTCAAGGCCCTGGGCGCCGATCCCGGCCGTCTGTCGGTCATCCTCATCCAGATGGTGAGTCTCTTGCGTGATGGCAAGCCCGTGGCCATGGGCAAGCGCGAGGGCGAATTCGTCACCCTCGACGCCGTGGTGGACGAGGTCGGCCGCGACGCGACCCGCTTCTTCTATCTCATGCGCCGCCACGACACGCCGCTGGAGTTCGACCTGGAGTTGGCCAAGCGGCAGTCGATGGACAACCCCGTGTACTACGCGCAGTACGCGCACGCGCGCTGCGCCTCGCTGCTTCGCCGCGCCGCCGAGCTCGAGGCGCCGCAGTTCCCTCTCACCAAGGAACTGGCCCGCGCCCTGACCCTGCCCGAGGAGATCGCCATCTTGCGCCGCCTGGCGGATTTTCCTGACTTCCTGGCCGACGCGGCGGCCGCGCGCGAACCCCACCGGCTGGTGCAATACATTGCCGAACTGGCCGGCGAATTCCAGAGTTACTACACGCGCCTGCAGAAGGTGCATGGCGACAGCATCTTGCCGCAGCAGCGGCAAAGGGTCGGGGACTGGCACGCGACCTGGGATTGGCGGCGCACCGCCGCGCGCCTGGCCTGGGTGGAGGCGATCCGGCAAGTGCTCGAAATCGCGCTGTCGCTGGTCGGGGTGTCGGCCCCCATGGAGATGAAGCGCGCCGAGACTGCCGAGGAGGCCGATGAAGCCTAACCGCGTAGGCGTAGCCGGGCTTTGCCCGGCGCAGCCAGAGCGCGGGAGGGTTTGGGAACTCCTCTCAGGGTTCCCATAGATAGGAGTACCGTCCGTTTTCGCCGAGGAGCAAACCATGGCATACACTTCAGGAGCTACGATGGAAGATCGGGGCCTGCGCGACATAGAACGATGGCGCGACAAGATCGAGGTCCGCCTAGACAATCGCCAGGTCTTCTTTCTGTTCTTCGGTAGCGCCCTGGTGGCCTGCATGTTGTTCGTGCTCGGCGTGATCGTGGGCAAGCGTTTGGAATCGCGCGGCCGCGCCGTCTCGCCCGAGATCGAGGATCCCCTGGCCTTGCTCGACAAGGTGGCGACCAGCCCACGGCCGGCGGCGCAGGGTGGGGTGAACCTCCCGCAGGCGCTGTTCGGCACCGGCGGCAAGAATGGCGCCAGTGACAAGCGCGGCAAGAAGAACCCGCAGCCCGCGGCCGAGAGCGAGAGCGAAGCGGCCAAGCCCGCGGTGGTCGCTGTCCGCGACACCAAGCCCGCCGAGACGAATGCGAAGGCGCCGCCCGCGGCTTTGACCGAGAGCAAACCCGCGCCCGCCAAGCCGGAAGCCAAGCGCGCGGCGGCCGCCACCGACGAGAAGAAGCCGGAGGCCAGCGCGGCCAAGGCCAAGACCGCCGAGGCCAAGCCGGCCGAGACGAAGCTCGCCGTGCCCAAGGAAGAGAAGCCGACGCCTATTCCGGCCATCGCCGCGGGTGGGGACAGCAAGAGCAAGGGCCGCTTCGCCCTCCAGCTCAGCTCCTTCCAGGACAAGGCCGAGGCCGAGGCCTTCGCGCAGAAGTTCGCGAACGAACGGCCCTACATGGTCGTTTCCGAGATCCCCGGCAAGGGGACGTGGTACCGCGTTCGCGTCGGTGACTACGCGTCGGCCAAGGACGCGATAGCGGCCAAGGACTCCTTCGAGAAGAAGCACAACGTGATCGCCTACGTGGCGCAGAAGTAGAACGCGTGCGAAGCCTACGCTTCGCTGGCTTCGCCGGCAGCGAAGCGTCGCGGGAGGGTTTGGCGAGGCCGCGCGCAGCGCGGGGGAGGCAGGGTGGGTGGCGGGTGCCGAGTGCGGAGCTAACCCTTCCAGGGTTCCCATCACAAACGAGCTAGCCCGCCGCCCTTCTGTGGGCCGAGCCAGTCTGTTCTGGTATCCCCGTCGGTGGTCCGAAGGTGGTGAAACATGCGGGCTAAAACATCAACCCAACGTTGAAGTGCGTGCGCCAAGTATCGTCGCCGGGATGCCGGTTGAGCGGGATGGCGAACGACAGGCTCAAGTCGCCCACGGGCAGCTTGACGACCAGTGGCGAGAATCCCACGCCATGGCGGAACTCACTCGCCGAAAATGCCTCCCAGGAATAGCCAACCACGCCGCTGTCGAGGAACAGCGCTCCGTAAAGGGGCGGCGCGATGGGAAACTGCAGGTCGATGTTCTGGAGTACGCGCAGGTTGCCACCCAGCGGGCGATAGCTGATGTAGCTCACGCCGGGCGCCGCGGGCGCGGCGATGGTTTCGGTCAAGGCGTGGTCGAGCTGGTAGCCACGAATGGTGGTGTCTCCGCCGGCGAAGAAACGCTCGACTTTGGGAAGCAGGGCCGCGCCGCCCAGGGGGAAGCCTTGGTCGTAGCGGATGCTGTAGCGCAGGCTCAGCCATGGTAAGAGCGGAACCACCGACAGGCCGCGCCCGTAGAACTTCACGAAGGTGTCCTGGCCGACGTTGAAGAAAAGCGCGGGCAGGGCCACCTCCACGCCCGTCGCGACCTTGAATCCACGCGTGGGAATCAGGACGTGGTCGAGCCGGTGCCATTCCACTCCGGCGGAGAGGCTGCTCACGAAGGTGCCGATGCGCACGGTGGCCTGGTCCTGGAAGGGGCCGGGTTCGGCTCGCCGTTCGAGCAACTCGGTGCGCGAGGTGTTGCGCAGGTTGTAGCGAAGGTTCGCGTCGACGCCAGGGTACATCTCGCGCGAAAAACCGAACGAGCCGCTGCCCGAGTGCACGTCGCCAAGCCGCAAGGTGGCCTGCTGCAGGTAACCACCGACGATCTCCATGCGAAATAGCGAGCCAAGGAAGCGGGGATTCGAGAAGCTGGCCGTGCCGCTTTTCAGCGTGGAGCCGTACGCCCCCAGAGAGGTGAAGGTCCAGCCGTGGCCGAAGAGGTTGCGGTGCTCGTAGCCAAGCGCCCCGTAGGCGCCGAGGTGGGGGAAAGACGAATTGGGCGGAGCCTGATCGGTCGAGGCGCCGGCGCCGATGCGAATCACGCCCCAGTGATCGTGGCGCTCCTCGACCTCGATGACCATCGGGACGATGGGCTCATCGAGACCCGTGCTGGGGAAGGTCATGGGGTTGGGATTGTTGAAGAGCTGGATCATCGCCAGGTTGCGCTGCGCGCGCTCGACCCCGTGGGTGCTCAGGATGTCGCCGCTGCGCAGCTCGGCCCAGGTCAGGATGGTGCCGTCGGTGGTGAGGAAGTTCCCGCGCACGAAGATGGGGCCGACGTGCACCTGCGGCCCCAGCTTGACCTGCCAGGTGATGTTGACCTGGTTGCCGTGGCGCGCGATTTTCGCTTCCACTTGCGCGTAGCGATAGCCATCATCACCGAGCGCCCGCTTGATGCGGTTCTCGTCGCGCTTGACGAATTCCGGTTGGTAGGGCGCCCCGAGCGCCGTGCGCAGCGAGTCCGTGTAGAACTCGTCCTCGCGAGGCAGGATTTCGCCCGGCGCGACGCACGCGAACTGCATCTCCGCCACCCAGACGAGCGGCGACTCTTCGATGAGAAAGCGGACGTAGAGGCTGTTCGCGTTTCGCCAGGCGGCCTCCTCGGCCTTCTCGATGGTAGCCGGCAAGGGCCGCCACTCCCCCGGTCGGGGCGCGATCTCCGCGCGCACCTTGGTTTCCGGATAGCCGGCGTTGGCGTAATGGTCGGCCAGGCTTTGCACGTCGAGCTCGATCTCGCGCAAGCTCGCGAAGCCGCCTGCGCCGAGGCCGATGACGCCCAGGAAGGGAAAGACCCGGGTGCGAATCACTTCCGCCAGCGTGTCGGTCGGAATCGCGCGGTTGCCCTCGAACGAGATGCCGCGCACCTTGAGCATCGGCCCCTCGTCGACGACGAAGACCAGGCGGTCGGACTGCTCGGAAAGCCTTTCCCGGCGCCAGGTCACCTTGACCAGCATGTGGCCGCGCTCGTGGTAGTCGTGTTCCAGCGCCTGCGCGCTGGTTGTGGCCTCGACGTCGTCGTAGGCGCCGTGGTCAAGCAGGGTCAGCGCGTCCTGCAAATTGCCCGCGGAACGCGAGCGGTTGCCCTCGAAGGCGACCTCGACGTGCTTGCGTTCCTTGATGTTGATGCCCAGGCGCACGTTCTTCTCCTGGCGATCCAGGCTGGTGTTCGGGTCGAAATCGTCCTGCACGCGCACCCCGGGGAACCCCGCCCGCCGATAGCGCAGCACCAAGTTGGTCAAATCCTGGCGCAGGGCCGCGCGGCGGAAGGGCTGCGGCAACTGCCACGCCGTGTACCATTTTCCGTGGCGGAAGCCATCGGCAATGGTTTCCGGAGCCAGCGCCGTCGCGCCCGTCACCTCGATCGGCCCCAGGGGATAGGCTGGTCCCAGGTTGACCCTGACCAGAAGGTTGATTTCCGCGGGTACCTTGCCGTCGTCGTGAAGCTCGATGCGGACCTCGGCCTCCCAGTAGCCGCTCGAACGCAGGAAATCCCGTACGTGGTCGGCCTCCGCGGCGATGAAGGCGTCGCGACGCGCGCCCGCGGGCGGCAGTTTCTGCCCCGGACGGATGCTGAGCTTGCCGATCACGTCTTCCTGGCGCACGCCTCCGATGACATTCGGCTGGTTGCCGGAGACGAAAACGCGGCGGACACGGTCGAGCGGCCGCAGGCGAAGGTGAAGGCGCAGGCCACCGGGGACGGAAACTTCGGAGATCTCCGAGGCGTAGCCGACGGCGCTGAGCACGTGCTTGATGCGCGGGATGGTGCCGATGGGCATGCCCGTGCGGTCGGCGTCCCCGGAGGGAACGAAGGGCGTTCCTGGCCGCGCCACGGTCTCGAGCAAGGCCTCGATGCGTTCCGGCGGGTCGACGCTACCTTCCAC
>JADGRD010000224.1 GCA_017881285.1 Pseudomonadota bacterium
GGCCCGCGTGGGGTCGTTGAGCTTCTCGCGCCACAGGTCACCGATGCGATGGCGCAGCGACACGACCTCGGCAGCCGAGCCCGAGAGCTCGGTCTGCCGCTCGAGCACCGAGAGCAAGTCGTACCAGCGCTCGGTCGCGACATAGAGGCGGTCGAGCGCCTGCAGGGCCTCGAGGTCGTCCGGATCGATGTCGAGTACCGACGAGTACGTGTCGATGGCGCGCGCCGGGTCCTTGAGCTCGCGGTCGTAGACTTGACCCAGGACGAAGAGGCGCAACTTCTTCTGCGCCGGATCCGTGGTCAGCTCGGCCTGCTTGGCGTAGACGTCCTTGAGGTCACCCCAGCGCTCGAGGCGGACGAACAGCCGCTCCAGGCTGTCGAGCACGGGCAGGTCGGCCTCGTCGAGGGCCAGGGCCTGCCGGTAGGCCTCGATGGACTTCTCGGGATTGTCGAGCACCTCTTCCCAGATTTTGGCGGCGCGCACGCACAGCTCGCGCTTCTCGACGGCGACGTCGGTCATGTCGACCTTGCGCTGCAAGAGGAGCACGAGGTTGGTGTAGTCGGCCAGGCGGGTGTAGATGCGTTCGAGGGCATCGGCGGCTTCCATGTCGCGCGGGGCCGTGGCCAGGGCTTGCTGGTAGGCATCGGCCGCCAACTCGGCGCTGCCCAGCTCGTTCTCCGCCAGAACGGCGATGACGTGGAAAACGGCGTTCTTGGTCTCGTCGGACGGGACCGTCTGCACGGCCGCCAGGTAGCGCGCGACCAGATCGTCGATTTTGCCAAGAGCCTTGGCCAGCCGCTCGGCCCGCGTCTGGGTTTCGTGATCGAGGGGATCCTCGGCCAGGGCCCGGCCCAGGGCCTCGTAGGCCCCCGCCGGGTCGTCGAGCCCATCCTCGCAGGCCGTCGCGACCTCATGCAGAAGCTCGATCTTCCGCCCCACGTCGGGTGTGTGGCGCGCCTCGATCTCGAGCACGCGCACCAGAAGCGCGAAGTCGCTGCGTCCACGATACACCGGCTCGAGCAGTTCGGCCAAGGCGAGCTCGTTCTCGGGGAGCGAGAGCAGGTTCTCGAGGGCGGCGATGGTATCGACATGCCCAGGCTCGAATTCGAGGAGGCGGCGATAGGTCTCGATGGCGGCCGAGATATCGCGAAGTTGCTGCTCGCGCAGTTGGCCGAGCCGCCACAGCAGGGTGACTTGCTGCTCGGGCTCTACGGCCAGCTCGAGCTGGCGCTGGAGATTATCGGCCAAATCCACGGCCATCGCCTTGCTACCGAAGAGACGGTCGAGGGCACGCAGAGCGGGGAGACTGCCCGAATTGTCCCCCAGGACTTCCTTCCAGGCGGTGATGGCCTCGTCGGGATTGCCGATGGCCTCTTCCAGAATGGTGGCGATATGGGCGTGAATCGCTTCCCGCTGTTCGACCGACTGGACCAGCTCGGCCTTCTTCTTCAGGGTCTCAACCAAGTCCGGCCAACGCTCTGTGCGCGTGTAGAGCCGTTCCAGCGCCTCGAGCGCCGAGGCGTCCTCGGGCTCGATCTCCTGGGCCATGCGGAAGAACTCGACCGCCTTCTCCGACTGGTTCAGCTTCTCATCGTAGGCGACGGCGACCACCAGGAGGATCTCGCGCTCGAGCGCCGGTTCCAGCTTCTGGTTGGCCTGGGCACGAGTGTAGAGGGCCACCAGCGCGTCCCACTTGCCCATGGATTCCGCCAGTTGCTCCAGCGCGGACCGCGCATCGGTGGACGCCGGATTCTCGGTGAAGGCCGCGGCGAAGGAATCGTAGGCCGCGTCCGGCCGGCCGGCCTCGGCCTCGAGGAGGCCGATGCGCAGCAAGAGGGCGACCTTCCCCGCGGAGTTCTTCTCGCGCTTGAGCTTGATGCGTTGAACTTCGATGAGGCGTTCGATCTCGTGCAACGCCTCGTAGATGGGCTCCAGCGCCGCGACCGCCGCCATTTGATGCTTTTTGGCACCGAGATAGCCTTCGAGAGCCGCGCGCGTGGCCGCGTGATTGGGATCGAGCGAGAGCGCCTCCTGGAAAGCCTCGACCGCCCCCGCCGGATTCTCAAGATGCATCTGCAGGACTTCGCCGAGGGAGAATTTCAGATCCGCGGACGCGAGAGCGTCGTTGGCGCAGAGGACGAGCTGGCGTTCGATGACCTTGGCCAACTCCTGCCAGTTCTCGGTTCCCTGGTAGAGACGGCCGAGGGCGCGCAGGGCCTGCAAATCGTCGGGATCCGTCTTGAGAATATCGCGATAGAGAGCCAGCGCCTTCTCCACATCGCGGACCTGCTCCTCGTACAAGAGGGCAAGCTGGAGGCGAACATCGCGCTTCTCGGCATCGCTGCCGGCCAGGCTGAGCTTCTTGTCGTAAATGGCGAGCAGTTCCTCGTGCTGGCCCGTGGCGACGTAGAGGCGTTCCAGCCCTAGCACCGCCTGCTCGTCGCTGGGCTCAAGCGCGAGCACCTGCTGGTTGCGCTCTATGGCCAGCGGGTAGTTGGCCAGCTCCTTTTCGTAGGCGTGCGCCAAGGTCGCGAGCAACGGCAGACCGGCGGTGGCCGGCACCGAGGAAAGCGCCGCTTCGTAGGTTTCCGCGAGCGCGGCCCACTCGCCGGTTTCCGCGGCCAGACGCTGGCTGGCCTCGATCGCCCAGGGTTCGACCGCGCTCTCGGCCGTCGCCTGCAGCGCCACGGCGAGCGCCGAGGACTTCTCTCCGGCCTCGGTGTCGAGGATCTGGCAGATGCGTAGCATGCGCTCCTGGCGCGGCGCCGGTTCGGTCGTATGGAGAAGCTGCACTTGCAGCACGCCGGCCAACTTGCGAGCGTCCTTGACCTTCTCGTAGATGGGAATCAGGGCTTCCGCTGCGGCGAGATTGGCTGAGTCGAGCGAGAGGGTCTTCTCGAAGGCCTTCTGCGCCTTCTCGGGCTTGCCCAGGCGATCCTGGTAGAGCGACGCGATCTTGTTCCACAGACCAACGCGCGTCGCGTCGTCCTCGCTTTCCGTCTGGCGCTCCAGCACGCGGACGAATTCGTCCCACTTGTTCTGGGTCGAGTAGAAGCCCTCAAGGGCATCCCAGTCCTTGTTCTGCAGATACAGCTTGCGCAGGGCGTCCTGGGCCCGGCGATTGTCGGGCTCCATCTCGAGCAAGGCCTTCCAGGCCGCGATGGCCCGGTCGAGCTTCTGCAGCTTTTCGGTGTAGAGGATGGCCAGCTTGGGCAAAAGCGCCCCGCGCTTGGCGGGATCCACGGCCAAGCCGATCTGCTTGTGCAGGATCTCCGCCAGATCATCCCAGTGTTTCTCGCGCTCGTAGAGCTTCTCCAGCTCACCGAGCGCCTCGGCGTCGCTCTCCGCATGCTCGAGCACCTTCCGCCACAGGTCGATGGACACCGCGGCTTTCTTCAGCTTCTCGGTGGCGAGCTTGGCCACCTCGGCCCACCGGCGCGCCTGCTCGGTCGGGTCGGCGATGCGCGCCACCTCCTGGCGCAAAACCGCGAGCAACCGCTCCCAGTCGCGGCGCTTTTCGTACATCTGCTTCAGGTACCGGATGGCCTCGGCGTTCGTCGGGTCGATTTCCAGGATGGCCTCGAAGCACTTGATGGCCTCGGCCTGGTTCTGGAACTTCTCGATGTAGAGGTTCGCGACGCGAAGCTGCAGCGCCACCTTCTCCTCCGGCGATCCGACGAGCGCGGCCTTCTTGCGCAGGAGCGCGATGATGTCCGGCCAGCGCGGATTGGGGCTGCCTTCGAGCTGCGCCACCAGGGCGTCCATCACGGCGACGTTGCCCGGCTGGATGGCCAGAATGCGGTTGTACGCGTCGATGACGTTGACGTCGAGCTTGAGCCGCTCCCGGTAGATCTCGGCCATCTCGAGCAAGAGCGGAACCTTGGCGTCCGGACTCGACCAGCCCGCCTTTTCCACGGCCTCCTTCAAGATCTCCACGCAGGCCTTCCAGCGCTCCGCTTGCTTGTAGAGCCGAGCGAGCTCGCGCCGGGGCTCCCACGCGGTGGGCACGCTTCCGACCAGCTTCTTCCACGCGTCGATGCCCTTCTCGATAGACTTGTGCTCGGCGTCCAGCGCCGAGGTTACCTGGTCGTGCAGCTCGGCGGGAAAGTCCTCAAGGGTGCTGTTCGAGGTCGAATCCATGCCCACGTGTTCCTCCGGAATGATTGGGGCCAAATTTGGAGGCGAAACCCTGTGGTCACCGCCTCCTGCTCAAGATGGGCTAAAACCGCGGAAAATGGAGGATTTTTATATCATGCGCCCCGGCCTGCAAACAACGAGAATGAGGCTGGCAGCTGACGAAGTTCAAGCGAGGGTAAGACCGGCCAGTCCAGCCGATCGGATCAAAGCGTCATCGCGAGTCTCACGCGTGAAACGCTAGACCCCTGACAAAGCAAAGGCACCAGAAGCAATGGAGCCCCTGGTGCCTGCGACGCCGGAATCCCTGGTCCGGCTAGGGCCCGCTTAGGGCGTAGAGCTTGTCGTTGGCGGCCCGGACGAAGCCAGCAGCCGCGCCATCCTTGCCACCGCCGGTGGCGACGTATTTCTGCAAGTAGTCGTGCGCGAGAGTCTTGTGCTCGTTCGAATGGGACTCCTCGTACCATTCGGCGTAGGTCATGCCACAGTTGTAGACGGCCTCGAAGAGCCCGCTGTCGAGATCGGCGGCCGTCTTGAAGGCGCGCACCGCCTGGTCATACTGCTTGAGCTGCTTCAGGGCGACGCCGTAGAAGTTATGACACTCTGCGCTGTTCTCATTGGCGCGCACGCACTCGCCGAAGACCTGCGCCGCTTCCTTGTCGGCATCCCAGTTGAGATAGAGCTGACCCAAGGCCACGAAGGGCTTGTCCATGCGCGGATTGATCTCGATGGCCCGGCGCAGGGCCAAGTCGGCCTCTTTCGGCTTCTCTTCGTACATGTAGACCAGCCCCAGACGCCAGAAGGCCTTGAAGAGCTTGTTATCAAGCTCGGTCGCTTTCTTGAGCGCGCCCTCCGCTTTGTCGAGCTGCTTGGACTCGAGGTACGCCTCGCCCAGGTCATAGTGGAAGTTGGCGTTGTCGGGGCTACGCTGCACCGCCGACTCGAACGCCTCGCACGCCTTGTCCCACTTGCGCTGGGCCTGGTAGACCTTGCCCAGATTGTAGTAGGCCTTTTCGTAGGTCGGGTCGGTCTGGATGGCGAGCCGCAGTTCGCGTTCGGCACCCTCGTAGAGGAAGCCGCCGGGCCGCCCGCCCATTCGAATGCGTCGCCCAAGCCGTTGCTGCGCCTCGTCGACGTGGAGGTCGAGGAGGCCAGGCGGATCTCGACCGGCGTCCCCGAGCTCGACCGGGTGCTCGGAGGCGGCCTCGTGCCCGCGTCGCTCGTGCTCGTCGGCGGTGAGCCCGGGGTCGGCAAGTCCACGCTGTTGCTGACCGCGCTTCAGGAGATGAGCGCCACGCACCGGACGCTGCTGATCACCGGTGAGGAGTCGGTGGCGCAGGTGAAGCTCCGCGCCGAGCGCCTCGGCGGCGCCGCGAACGTCGAGATCCTCGCCGAGACCGAGCTCGACGTCGTCTGCGCCACGCTCCGGGCGGAGCGGCCCGACGTCTGCGTGATCGACTCGATCCAGACCGTCTACTCGGCCGATCTCAGCTCGGCGCCGGGCTCCGTCGCCCAGGTGCGGGAGGCCGCGGGGAGGCTCCTCCGCGTCTCGAAGGAGTCGGGCGTCGCGACGATCCTCGTCGGCCACGTCACGAAGGACGGCACGGTCGCCGGCCCGCGCGTGCTCGAGCACCTCGTGGACTGTGTCCTCCAGTTCGAGGGCGACCGCTACCGCGCACACCGTGTGCTGCGGGCGACGAAGAACCGCTTCGGCTCGACGAACGAGCTCGGCATCTTCGAGATGACAGGCATGGGGCTCGTCGGGGTTCCCGACCCGTCGGAGGTGTTCGGGCGAACGGTCGACGGCGAGCCAGGCGCTGCGGTCGCCTGCGCTCTCGAGGGGACGCGGCCGATCCTGCTCGAGATTCAGGCGCTCGTGTCTCCCTCGGATCTGGCAATGCCGCGCCGGGTCGCAACGGGAGTCGACCCGAAGCGGCTCGCGATGATCGTCGCCGTGCTTGCGAGGCACGCCGGTATCGGCCTCGGCCAGGCCGACGTCTTCGTCAACGTCGCGGGCGGCGTCCGCATCGACGAGCCGGGCGCCGACCTCGCCGTTGCACTTGCGATTGCGTCTGCCGCGCGCCGGGCGCCGGTGCGTGCGGGCATCGCGGCCTTCGGCGAGATCGGCCTGACCGGGCGGCTTCG
>JADGRD010000007.1 GCA_017881285.1 Pseudomonadota bacterium
TCAACGACCCCACGCGGGCCACGGAAGCCTACCGGCGGGTCCTCGAGATGGACCCAACCTACGAGCCCACCGTACGCGCCGTCGAGGGCATGATGCAGCGAGGGGAAGAGCCCATCGCCGCCGCGGAAGTGCTGCAGCCCATCTACGAGTCGGCGGGCGAGTGGGACAAGGTCGCGGGCACCTACGAGGTCATCATCGCCAACACCCAGGATGCCGTCCGGCGCGTGGAGCTTCTGGGGATCGTCGCCGGTATCTACGAGCGCCGCCTCTCGAATTTCGACGCCTCCTTTGATGCCTACTGCCGCGCCATGCGCGTCGACCCGGCCAACGCCGAGGTCATCGCCCATCTCGACCGCATGGCCGAGGCCAGCGGCCGCTGGGCCGAGTTGGCCGCCGCCATCGAGGCCGAGAGTGAGCGCGTGATGGACAGCCAGCTTCAGGTCGAGATGCTCCTGCGCTTGGCGCGCGTGTATGAAGAGGAAACCCGCGAGGTGGACAAGGCCATCGCGACCTTCAAGCGCGTGGCCGAGGCCGAGCCAGATCGCAAGGACGGGCTTGTCGCCCTCGATCGTCTCTACACCATGACCGAGCGCTGGCAGGATCTGGCCGAGGTCGTTCGCCGCGAGATCCGCCTGTCCGACACCGAGGAGCAAATCGTTTCCCTCACCTACCGCCTGGCCCAGATTCTCGAAGTGGCGCTGGGCGATTTGCCCAAGGCCGTCGAGGCCTACCAGGAGATCCTCGGCATCGCGCCCCTGCACGAGGAGACGCGCGCGACGCTCGAACGTCTAATGACCGGTGGCAACATGCAGCGCGAGATCGCGCAGGTGCTCGAGCCGCTCTACCGCGTCGGCGAGGAGTGGGAAAAGCTGGTGCGCGTTTACCAGGTCGAGCTGGCCTCCGAGACCGAGGCCGAGGAGCGGCAGCGTATCCTGCGCCGCCTAGCCGACATCACCGAGAACAAACTGGTCGACCAGATCGCGGCACTCGACTGGTGGGCGCGCGCGGTCATCGAAGCGCCCTCGTCGGAGCAGGCCCTCGACGAGGCCTTGCGCCTGGCCCGCGGCACGCACCAGTGGGAAAATTACGTCGCGACCATGACCGAGGCCGCGGCCAAGACAGCTGACCGCGCCGCGCGCAAGGACGTGCTCATGCGCCTGGCCACGGTGTTCGAAACCGAGCTCGGCGACCTGTCGCGCGCCGAGGAGGTGCTGGCTCAGATCCTGAACTTCGACGCCGAGGACACCGACGCCCTGGCCTTCCTCGACCGCATCTACGACAAACAGGGGGACTTCGAGAAGCTGGCCAGCATCCTGCGCCGGCGCATCGCCATTACCGACGACACGAGCCATCTCGTGGAACTGCACCTGCGCCTGGGCAAGGTGCTGGCTGACGTCATCGACGATCCCGACGCCGCGGTGGCCAGCTACTTGGCCGTGCTCGAGCACGAATCGCGTTCGCCCGAGGCGCTGGACGCACTCGAGCGCCTCTACTTCCGCGCCGAGCGCTGGGAAGAGCTCTATGGCGTCTACGAGAAGATGCTCGACATCGCGCCGGGTGATCAGGCCCTGTCCGATTGCTACGCGCGCATGGCCAAGATCACCTCGGACGTGCTCGGGCAGCGCGAGCGCGCCGTGGAGCTGTGGCGGCGCGTCCTCGATCTGCGCGGCGCGGACCCGCTGGCGCTGCAGGCCCTCGCCGATCTGCACGAGCAGGCCGAGGAATGGCGCGAGCTCACCGAGGTTCTCGACAGCCAGATCCGCGCCACCGAGGATCCGGTGGCCCGCATCCCGGTGTACAAGCGACTTGGCCACGTGTGGGGCGGCAAGCTCGGACGCGAGCGCAACGCCCTCGAATGCTGGCAGAAGGTCGTCGAAATCGACTCCGGCGACGTGGAGGCCTTGCGCGCCATCGCCGACAACTACCGCAGCGCCGGCGCTTGGGAAGAGCTCTCCGAGGTGCTGCAGCGGACCATCTCGGTCGGCACGCAGGCCCTGAGCGCGGACGAAGTCAAGGAACTCTACGCCCAGTTGGGCGAGCTCGAGGGCACCACCCTCATGCGCATCAATGCCGCGGTGGAAGCCTGGCGGCAGGTTCTGCAGATCGATCCGACGGATTTCCACGCGCTGACGGCGCTCGAGACCCTCTTCACGCAGGAAGCGCGCTGGGAAGAGTGCGTGGAGGTGCTGGAGCGGCGCGTGGCGGCGCTGTCCTCGCCGGGCGAAAAGGTCGACGTGCTCATGCAGGCGGCGTCGATCTGGGCCGACAAGGTGGGTGATGGCGGCTCGGCGGCCGAGGCCTACGAGCGCGTGCTGGAGCTCGATCCCTCGAATTTCGTCGCCTCGACGGAGCTCGAGACCCTCTACCGCCAGCGCAAGGTCTGGCCGCGCCTGGTGGAGCTGCTGCTGGCGCGCATCGAGTACGTCGATGGCCCTCCCGAGCGCATCAAGCTTCTTCGCGCCATCGCCGCCATCTATGAGGAGCAGATGAGCGATCGCGACTCGGCCTTCGTGACTTTGCAGGCGGCTTTCCGCGAGGACTACTCGAACGACCCGGTGGCTAAGGAGCTGGAACGGCTGGCCACCGAAACGAAGAAGTGGAACGAGCTGCTCACGGAGTACACCGAGGTCGCGCGCGGCATGCTCGACCCGAAGCAGGCCTCCGACCTGTGGGTGAAGATCGCCCGCTGGTACGATTCGGCGCTCGATCACACCGAGTACGCCATCGCGTCGGCGAAGGAGGCGCTGAGCCACGACCCGGATCACGTCGGGGCCATGGCGGCGCTGGCGGATTTCTATCGCAAGCGCGGCCAGTGGAAGGAACTCGTCGGCATCCTGTCCAAGCACGCCGAGCTGGAACAGGACAGTGAACGCAAGGTCGAGGTCTTGCTCGCCCTGGCCGAGACCTTCGAGACGCAGCTCTCCGACGTGGGACAGGCCACCGCGGCCTACGAGCAGGCCCTGCGCTGCGACGAGCGCTGCCTGCCCGCCATCGACGCGCTCGAACGGTTGCACCGCCGCGCCCAGGCTTGGGATCGTCTGGCCGAGATCCTGGGCAAGAAGTCCCAGATCGTCAACGACGTCGACCTGGCGGTGAAGCTGCGCCTGCAGGTTGGCGAGCTGTGGGAGTCGCGGCTCGGCGACAACGAGCGCGCGGTCGAAGCCTATCGCGAGGTTCTCACGGTCGATCCGCAGAATCTGCCAGCGCTCAAAGCCCTGGAACAGCTCTACCTCAAGGCGGGCCGCACCGACGCGTACCTGGAGGTCCTCGAGCACCAGCTCGAAGTAACCCCGGCCGACACCGAGCGCGTGAGTTTGTATCTGCGCATGGCCCAGGTCTGGGAGCAGCAGCCGGGCAAGACCGAGCGGGCCATCGAGTGCCTGCTGCACGTGTTGGAGATCGACCCGACGCAGCTTTCGGTCTACCGCGACATCGAGCGTCTTTTCCGCGGCGAGCGCAACTGGGACGCCCTGGTCGACATCTACCGTCGCCACATCCAGGTCGAAACCGAGGGCCAGGAGCGCACGGCGGTGCAGCTCGCGCTCGGCCACCTCTTCGAGGAGGAGTTGCGCGACCCCGATCGCGCGGCCGAGGCGTACAACGACATCCTCGGATTCGATCCGGACCACACGGACGCGCTCCGGGGCCTGGCCCGCATCTACGAGCAGACCGAGCAGTGGGATCGCGCGGTCGAGATCATGGAGCGGCTGGTGGGCGTGGTCGACGCCAAGGAGAAGGTCGACCTCAGCTACCGGCTGGGCAAGATATTCGACGAGCAGATGCAGATGCCCGAATCGGCCGAGGAGCGGCTGTCCGACGCGCTCAGCGTCGATCCGATGCACGTGCCGAGCATGCTGTCCTTGATCGGGCTCTACAAGCGGCGGGGTGATTCGCAGAAGGCCGCGCAGATGATGGTGCGCGCCGAGGCGTGCACCCAGAACGTGCTCGAGAAGACGCGCCTGTTCTTCGAGGCCGGCAAGCTTTACCAGGTGGAGCTTGGCGACGAGCAGAAGGCGAAGGAGCTCTTCGCCCGCACGCTCGAATACGATCCGGAGCACGTGGAGGCGGCCGCGCCGCTGGCGGAGATCTACTACCACGAAGAGGAGTGGACGCCGCTCATCCCGGTGCTCGAGATGCTGGCGCGCAAGACCGACCGCCGCGCCAACAAGGAGCTGCACGTCCTCTACTACCGCCTGGCCAAGGCCGCCGACCGGCTCAACGATCAGGACAAGGCGCTCAAGTGTTACCGCCAGGCCTACGAGCTGGATCCAACGCACCTGCCGACGCTGGTCGACCGGGCCGACCTGCTCTATCGCCGCCAGCAGTGGGACGACGCCTTCAAGCTCTACCAGACCGTGATGGTCCAGCACCGCGAATCGCAAAGCGAGGCCCAGACCGTCGAGATCTTCCACCGCATCGGCACCATCAAGATGAAGGTGGGCGAACGCGCCAAGTCGATCAACATGTTCGAGAAGGCGCTCGAGCTCGATCCGGGCCACCGGCCGACGCTGGAAGCGCTGGCGACGGTCTACGCCGAGGGCCGCGAGTGGGAGGCGGTGATCAAGCAGAAGCGCGCGTTGCTCACGCACAGCGACAGGCTGGAAGAGAAGATGCGCTTCCACGAAGAGATCATCGCCATCTACAAGGACAAGCTGTCCAATCCGCAGAAGGCCATCGCCGCCTATCTGGAAGCTCTCGAGGCCAAGCCCGATGCGCGCAATCTGCTCGTCGACGTCCTCGAGCTGCTGCACGAGACCAAGCAGTGGAAGAAGGCCGTGGAAATCCTCATGCGCCTCGCCAACCTGGAAACTGGGAGGTCCAAGGCCAAGTACCTGGAAACCGCCGGCATCATCACCAACACCGAGCTGCACTCGCCCGACGAGGCCGTCGAGATGTTCAACCAGGCGCTCGACGAGTACCCGGACCATCTCAAGCCGTTCGAGCGTATCGACAAGATCATGACGGCCAAGAAGGACTGGACCAACCAGCAGCGCAACTACCGCAAGATGATCAAGCGGTTGGGCCAGGACGTGGAGGGGGCCGAGAAGAAGGCCATGCAGCTCGCGCTGTGGCACGGGCTGGGCGAGATCTACCGTTCGCGCCTGAAGATGTACCGCGAGGCCGCCGAGGCCTTCGAGGTGTGCGTGCGGCTCGAACCCGACAACCTGGGCCGGCACCAGATCCTCGCCGAGCTGTACCAGGTGCAGGGACCGGAATGCTACGAGAAGGCCATCCGCGAGTACCGCCTGCTCATCTCGCGCGCCAAGGACCCCAAGGACATGGTCACCTCGCTCAAGACCTTGCGCCGCCTCTATGCCGAGCTGGGCAAGTACGACCAGGTGTGGTGCGTGGCCTCGACGCTCGCCTACCTCAAGCAGGCCGACGCCGAGGAGCTGCGTTTCTTCGAGCAGTACCGCAGCAAGGGCCTGGCGCGGGTCAAGTCCCGCCTCACCGAGGAGAACTGGCAGAAGCATCTCTTCCACGCCAACGAGGATCGTTTCATCTCGTTGGTGCTGGCCAACATCAGCCAGACGGTCATCGCGATTCGCGCCCACGAGCACCGCGAGTACGGGATCAAGCGCAAGGACCGCCGCGACCTGGCCACCGACCAGTTGATGCTGAGCCGGGTCTTCGTCTACGCCAGCCAGGTCCTCGGCGTGAGCATGCCCGAGCTCTACCTGCGCCAGGACTGGGCGGGTGACATGGAGTTCGTCAGCGCGCGCGAGAAGCAGCAGCTCTGCCCCGCGCTCATCGTCGGCGCTGGGCTCCTGCAAGGCCGGCAAGAGAAGGAACTGGCCTATGCGCTCGGCAAACGTCTGACGCTCCTGCGCGCCGACCACGTCATGCGCTGGCCGCGCATCGTGCCGCAGGTGTCGGAGCTCAAGGCCTTCTTCCTCGCCGCCTTGAAGCTGGTCCAGTCCAAGGTGCCGGTGAAACCCGACATGGAGCAGGCGGTGGCCGAGCGCGTGGAGCTGCTGCGCCGCTTCCTGCCGCCGCAGCAGATGGAGACGCTGGCCGAGGTCGTGCGGCGGTTCTTCGAGAGCAAGACCGAGGCGGATCTGCACAAGTGGGCCATTGCGGTCGACTACACCTCGACGCGCGCCGGCTTCCTGCTGTGCAACGATCTGGAGGTGGCCATTCTGCAGGTGCTCTCCGAACCCATCGCCGTTGGCAGCGCGGATCCCAAGGACAAGGTCCGGGATCTCATCCAGTGGAGCGTGTCGGAGGAGTACTTCGAGCTGCGCGGCCACCTGGGTCTCGCCATCGGGTAGCTCCGCATGCCGGTGGCGCTAGCGGTGTTGCTCGCGGGCGTGGCCGGCGCCTGTGTCGGCCTGTGGCTCGCCTTGAAGGCGCGCGCCCGGCTCGAACAGGCCCGCCATGCCTGGGCGCAGGAAATCGAGCGCATTGCCGCCGCCGCCACGCGGGAGGGTCAAGCCCTGCGCCTGCAGGCGCAGGTGACCGCACGGGAGAAAGCGCTGGTACGGCGCGCCGAGGCCGAGGCGGAGCTTCGCACCCAGCAGGTTCAGTTGGCTGAACGCGAAGCGGCGCTGGCGGGACGGAATGTCTTGGCCGACGAGGAGGCACGCGCGCTTGACGAGCTGGCCCATGACGTGGCCCAGCGCGAGATACCGCTCTCCGAGCTGGAGCGGGAGACACGGGGGCTCGATGCCGAGATGGCATCCCTGCGCGCCCGGTATCGCGGCGAGCTCGAACGGGCGGCGAGGACCCCTGCCAGCGCGGCCATGCGCGCCCTGGTGGAGGTCGAGATCGAGGAGGCGCGCACTCTCGCGGACCAGCTCGTGCGCAACGCGAGCGAGGGTGCCTCCGTGACCGAGGTTGCTCGCGCCGCCAAGCGCCTCATGGGAATCTCGGCGGGCCGGATGGCTGACCATTTCTACTCGGAAAGGGCGCAGTCGATCATCCTGCTTCCCGAGGGACGCGGCGAGCGGCCCACCATCGGCGCGGACGATCTCAAGTTGGTGGAGGGCGTTTCCGGGGTCAACCTGGCCTTCACGGAGGAGGGCGATGCCATTCGCATCGAGGGTCTGGATGGGGTCGGCCGCGAGGTCGCTCGCCGCTGCGTCGGGCGGATACTCCGTCGGCCAGGCCTGCGGGGCGGCGCCTTCGCCCAGGTCGCGGCCGAGGTCACCTCCGAGGTGGAGCGCGAAATCGTGGAATTCGGGCAGCGTGGTTTTGGCATGCTCAAGCTCGAACGGGCGCACCCCGAGATTCTGAATTTGGTCGGCCGGCTCAACTTCAGAACCAGCTACTCGCAGAACCAGTGGGAGCATAGTGTCGAGGCGGGAGTCCTGTGCGGCATGATGGCGGCCGAGCTGGGACTTGACGTTAGGACCGCGCGCCGGGCGGCGCTGCTCCACGACATCGGCAAGGCGTTGACCCACGAGCTCGATGGATCGCACGCCGTCATCGGTGCCGACTACGCACGCCGGTTTGGCGAGAGCGAGGTCATCGCGAACGCCATTGGCGCGCACCACACCGACGAGCCCTTCGGTAGTGCATACGCGCACCTGGTGGCCGCAGCCGACGCGATGTCGGGCGGGCGGCCCGGTTCGCGCCGTCAGACCGAGGACAACCACATGGCCAAGCTGGCGGAGATCGAACGCATCGCCCACAGCTTCCGTGGCGTGGGCGAGGCCTTCGCCGTGCAGGGCGGGCGCGAAGTCCGCGTCTACGTCGAGGAAGAGCGGGTAAGCGACGTGGCGGCCGCGAAGCTGGCGGCCGACATCGCCGAGGTCATCTCGCGAGAGATGACCTTCCCTGGCCAGATCAAGGTGACCGTGATTCGCGAATTCAAGGCCGTCGAGATGGCGAGCTGACCCCCAGCCATGCAAATCAGTATTCCGCCCATCATTCCGTACGCCGTCGGTGTCATGCTGGTGGTGTTCGGGATTCTGCGCGTGAAGTACCTCGGCGCTCCCCGCCCACCGCGCGTGACCGAGGAAGACGCGGGAAGCTCAACGCAAGCGGCGCCGGTCCGCGGCAAGGAACAGCATCGCCATTTGCGCATGGGCGTGGTGTGGGTACTGCTCGGGCTTTTCCTGCTGATTTCGACCTACGTGCAGTTGCACCGGCGGTAACTACCACCTCGTGGGAAGGTCTCCGGCACTCGGGACCGCCACGCACCCTACCCACCCCTCGGGCTTTGCCCTCGCCCTCGCCGGCTCGCCGTGACTACCGTTTCGGTGGCCAGAGCCAGGCCGCGCCGCGCACGCCACTCGAGTCGCCGTACTTGGCCTTCACGATCGGCGTGGTCACCTTGTCGGAGAAGACGTACTTCGGCAGCACGAGGGGAACCTCGCGGTAAAGGCGGGCGATGTTGGACACGCCGCCGCCGAGCACGACGAAGTCGGGGTCGAGGACGTTGATGATGACGGCCAGGGCGCGCGCCAGGCGGTCCTCGTAGCGGGCCATGGTGGCGAGGGCATCCGGGTCGCCGCTTTCCGCGCGCGCCGCGAGTTCCTTCGCTTTCAGATCCTGGCCAGTGGACAGCCGATGGTCACGTGACAGGCTCGGCCCGGCGAGAAAGGATTCGTTGCAGCCTGGCCGCCCGCAGAAGCACGGGTGGCCCGGTCTCTCGTCATCGCGTGGCCAGGCCAGCGGATTATGGCCCCATTCACCGGCGATCGCGTGTGGGCCGGTGAGTATGCGGCCATCGACGACGATGCCGCCCCCCACGCCCGTACCGATGATGACACCGAAAACGACCTGGCCACCCGCGCCCGCGCCGTCGGTGGCCTCGGAGAGCGCGAAGCAGTTGGCGTCGTTGGCCACCCGTACCTCGCGGCCGAGCCTACGGCCGAGATCCTGGTCGAGCGGGTGCCCGATCAATTCGATCGTGTTTGCGTTCTTGACCAGGCCCGTGGCGGGTGAGATGGCCCCGGGAATGCCGACGCCAACCGTGCCCTTCTGTCCGCGGTCTCGCTCGATATCGAGGACCAGTTTCGCTACGGCGTCGACAACCGCGCCGTAGTCCCCCTTGGGGGTCGGGACCCGCAACCGCTCGCACTCGACGCCGTCTTCATCGATGGCGATGCCTTCGATTTTCGTGCCACCCAGGTCAATTCCGATTCGCATGTCGCAGCTTTGATGCCCTTCCGGTTGGATGTTTGGGCAACTGTTGAGTAACTTTCCTGGGCTTGCCGGTCAAGCTAAACTCTGAGTCTGCCGAGGAATGCATTGGATGACCATACGCGCGTCATACGGCGAGTTTGTCACGCATAGCGTCGTGTTGGTTTTGGCTTTGGTGCTTGGCGTGGGGGCCTGCAATTCAGGCAGGAAGAACCTGCCGGCCTTGCCCGCTGTTCCCAAGCTCTTGGGGGGGGCGCCGCCAGGAGAGGCCAAGAGCAACGGCTTGGTCTACCGCCAGGAACAAGGCCAAGCCATCTCTCCCGTGGTCATCTCCGATGATCCTGTCCCGAGCGAGGCCACGCCTGGTGCCGTGACGGGCCAGGCGGGTGGCCGGGTGACCTTGAACGGCGATGCCAACGGCATCACCCGCGAGACGCTGAATCGCGCCATCCAAGGTGCCATGGGCTCCCTGGCCGCTTGCTTCACCAGCCTCACGCAGGATCCGATGGTGGCGGTTTCCTTCGAGGCGGATCCGAGCGGCCGGCCAAGTCTCGTGCGCGTGAACGGTGCTCCCCCCGACGCGGAGCGCTGCATCCGCAATGTCGTGCAGGGCATCCGTTTCCCCAGTTTCGAGGGCAAGGGCGTCCAGATCGATCTGCCGCTCTCATTCCACCGCACGGCCGTCGCCCCACAGCCTGGCAATCCGTCAGGCGAGCAGCAGCCCCCAGCCGCTCCCCCGCTGTTCATGGAGCCCTAGAACCGCATCCCGCGCTTGGCGCGGAACATGAACCAGCGGTAGGTCAGAAACGCCGCGCCTGCCGCCGCGAAGAACCCGAGCATCGGGTGGTAGAAGACCAGGACCCCGGTGCCGGCCCAGGCCGAGAGAGCGAAAAGTCCTTTCTTCCTCGCCTCGGCTTTGTCGCGCGACATCAGGCTTTCCGTCATGGTGGCTCCTTGGGCCCGAATCATGAGGCCGGCCGACATTTGGCGCAAGCCACAGGCTTGGCAAGGCATTGCAAGGGTCGCCGTACCCGTGGTATTTGGCCTGCAAAGGAGAACGCCATGCGACTACTGCTTTCCATCATCCCAGTGTTCGGCCTGGTGACCTTTCTGGCTCTCCCGACCGAGGCAAAATCCAAGAAGGGTGACTCCCAAGTCGAAGCCGATCCGGCCGAGGCCGCCACGGAGAACAATGCCTGTGGCTGCTACCGCGACAAGGAAGAGAAGTGTCACTGCATCAGGGTGAGCAAAGCAAAGCTCAAGTGCCAGTGCGAAGGCGAATGCGAGCCGCCGGAGTGCACGGCCAAGCGCCAGCACGACGAGGAGAAGGCAGCGGAGCTGGCGCTTAAGCAGATGAAGGAAAAGGACAAGAAAGCGCAGGTCGAGGCCAAGAAGGCCCAAGCCCAGCGCGACAAGGAGAGAGCGGCAGAGCAGGCCAAGAAGGAGAAAGAGAAGGAGAAGGAAAACTCGGATCCGCGTTGGAAGCTGAACTAGGCGCGTGGGCTGGCGGCATCCTCGCGGGCTGATTTCACGAAACGACCGAAGCATGCCGGACCTGCCAGATTGTGGCCGGTTCGCGATTCTCGGCGCGTCAGGTTTTGATTAGTTATTCCAACTAGTTGCGTCGTGCATCAGGGGTCGACGGAACGCGCCGTCGATCCCTGTTTTGATTTTGGTCCAGCTTATGCCAGCATCGTCGGCCCTGCGGGTGGAGGACCCGGCCGACGAAGTGTCCGCGCAGGAGACAAGAGACGAAATGAAGAACGCAGGACTCGACAAGGAATCACTCCAGATGCTGCTCGACACCCTGGGGTCGTTCGGCAAGCTGAAGCTGCCGGCCCAGGTTCGTCTCGAACTTGACGAGAAGGACGAATTTCCCCTGGGTCTCGTCGAGGAACTGCTGGGACCCGAAATCGGCCTGCACCTGCTCTTCATCCCCGAGGAACTGGGCGGGCTCGGCGGCTCGGCCTATGACGTGTACCGCGTGTCCGAGGACATGGCGCGGCTCGATCTCGGCGTGGCCACGGCCTTTCTCGCCATCTTCCTCGGCACCGATCCCATCGTGGTGGGCTCCACCGAGGAGCAGCGCAAGCACTGGCTACGCCGCATTGGCGAGGAAGGCCTCATCGTCGCGTATGCCGTGACCGAGCCGCTGGCGGGCAGCGAGCTGTCGGCCATCCGCACCAAGGCCGAGCGCGTGCTCGACAGCGGCGAGCTCAAGGGTTACAGAATCAACGGCACCAAGCAGTTCATCTCCAACGGCGGCTACGCCCAGCTCTACTCGGTGCTGGCCGCGGCCCCCGACGGTCCGACCTTCTTTCTGGTCGAGAAGGGTACGGAAGGGCTCTTGCCGGGCAAGCACGAGAACAAGCACGGCATTCGCTCGTCGAACACCTCGCCGGTGGTCTTCGAGGACGTCTTCGTGCCCAAGGAGAATCTGATCGGCGGCGTCGAGGGCAAGGGGCTCATCCACGCCCAGTCGGTCTTCGGTTTTACCCGCCTGATGGTGGCGGCCTTCGGGCTGGGCGGCGGCGTTGCGGCCATGCTCAAGGCGATCCGCTACGCGCGTGAACGCGTGCAGGCGGGATCCACCCTGTCCGAGAAGCAGGGGTACATGGACAAGCTCATCGTCCCCCACGTGGTCAAGCTCGAGGCGGCCCGCGCCTACATCGAAGAGGTCGCCCGTCGCCTCGACGCTGGCGAGCCCGAGCTGCAGACCGAGGGCGCCATCGCCAAGCTTTTCGCCACCGAGGAGGGCTGTGCCGCGGCCGACGCCTCGGTGCAGGCCCTGGGCGGCTACGGCTACACCAAGGAATACGAGGTCGAGAAGATCCGCCGTGACGTGCGCATCACCACCATCTACGAGGGCACGAGCGAGATCATGCAGTGGACGGTGTCGCGCGATCGCTGGCGCGTTCACCTGCAAGAGCGCGGCGGCTTCTACCGCCGCATGGCCGATTCGCTGGACAGCCTGCACGGCGAGGACCCGCAGGTCGGGGCCGACGTGGCGGCCTTGGGGGTGCGGGCGGTGCTCGAGACCACCGAGCGCTGCCGGGTCGGGCGCCTGACGCGCCACCAGCACGTGCTCTTCCAGCTCGGCGAGCTGATGACCCGCGCGGAGATCGCGGCCAACTTCGCCCTCTACGCTGCGGGCCGTGGTGCGGAGAAGTATGCGCCGTTCTTCGCGCCCAAGGCGCTCAAGGCGATGTCGCGCATCAGCGCACGCGAGGCTGCGCTCGACGTGCTGGCCGGGGCTGTGCGCCTGGTCCGCGGCATGGACGCGGTCGCGGACGGGGCCATGGCCGAGTTCGAGCGAGCGCTGCAGGTTAGCGCCATCCATGCCGCGGCCAAGGGGCTACTGGCCGATCTCGACGCGGTGGCGAAGGCGGTCGCCGAACAGGATGCGGCAAGGCCGCAGTGACGCCTGCGCGTGGAATGGCATCGTTACCCGGCCGCGCGGGAGGCTGCGCCTGCCCCGGCCCAAGTGATCGAATCTGGAGGACATACGTAGATGAGTAGTTGGACAAGAGATCCGGCCGAACGCGCCGTCGCGGTGATTGGCGTGGGCGCGATTCTGCCCGACGCGCCGGATGCGCCGAGTTTCTGGCGCAACGTCATGGCGGGCCGGGACTCGATCACGGAAGTGACCCCCGATCGCTGGAGCGCCGCGGACTACTGGGATCCCGATCCCAAGGCGCCAGGCAAGACCTACTCGAAGATCGGCGGCTGGGTGCGCGGCATCACGTTCGAGTCGACCAAACTCAAGATCCCGCCGCGCGTGGCTGCGGCCATGGACATCGGACAGACGTGGGCGCTCCTCTGCGCGGGCGAGGCCTTGCGCGACGCAACCCGTCCCGGCCAACCACTCGACACCGAGTCGACCGCCGTGATTCTCGGCAACGCCATGGGTGGCGAGCGCCACTACGAGACGGTGCTGCGACTTTCCTTTCCAGAATACGCCCATGCCATCCGCGATACCCCGGCGTGGAAGGCCCTGCCGACTTCTACGCGCGAAGCGCTCCTGGCCGAGCTTGCCGCCGAAATCGCCCGGCGGTTGCCGGACACCACCGAAGACACCATGCCCGGTGAGCTGACCAACATCGTCGCCGGCCGGGTGGCCGCGGTGTACAACCTGCGCGGGCCCAACTTCACCACGGATGCCGCATGCGCGTCGGCCCTGGCCGGCGTGCAAGCCGCTACCGACAGCCTCGTTGATCACCACTATGAAGTGGCACTGACTGGCGGCATGGACCGCAACATGGGCGCCACCACCTTCGTCAAGTTCAGCAAGATCGGCGCGCTCTCGCCGGACGGATCGCGTCCCTATTCGGCCGGTGCCAACGGCTTCGTCATGGGCGAAGGCGGCGCCTTCTTCATCTGCAAACGCCTGGACGACGCCGAGAAGGCGGGTGACAAGATCTATGCCGTCATTCGCGGGGTTGGCGGGGCCAGCGATGGCAAGGGCAAGGGGATCACCGCGCCCAACCCGATCGGCCAGCGTCTGGCCATCCAACGCGCCTGGCAGCGCGCCGGGCTCGATCCCGCCACCATGACCTTGCTCGAAGGTCACGGCACCTCGACCCGCGTAGGGGACGTGTCCGAGATGGAGAGCGCGGCAAGCGTCCTTCTCGACGGAACGCCCATCAAGCACAAGATCGCGCTCGGTTCGGTCAAGTCGCAGATCGGCCATCTCAAGAGCGCGGCGGGCGCGGCGGGCCTGCTCAAGGCGGTGCTCGCTTGCCACCACAAGATCCTGCCGCCCTCGATCAACTGCGACGTGCCGAGCCCGGCCATCCCGTTCGACAAGATACCGTTCGAGGTCAACACCCAGGCGCGGCCCTGGGAGCGCCCGTCGTTCGCCCCGCGCCGCTGCGGCGTCTCGGCCTTCGGCTTCGGCGGCACCAACTTCCACGTCGTGGTCGAGGAACACATTCCCGGCATGCTGACCAGCCGTCCTGCCATGGTGCAGGTCCCGGCGGCGCCAGCCGCGGTGCCGCCGGCGAGCGGGGTCCAGGTCTCGAGCAGCGCCACCCTGGCGCGGGACCAGCGGCCTCCCATGCTCGGACGCATGCTCGCGTTAGGCGGCACGGATCTGGGCGTCCTCCGCGCGCGCTTGGGCCAGGCCATGGCCGACGCCGAGGCCGGCAAGCTCCCCGACCACAACCCACCGGGCGCGGAGTTCCTGGGCGCGGAGAACCGACTCGTCATCGCCTTCGAGGACGGAAGCGAACTAGCCAAGAAGTGCGAAGCCGCGCGCGACGCCCTCGACAAGAACCACGCGCGCAAATGGCGCATCTTGCAGACCAAGGGTATCCATTTTGGCCGCGGGCCGGCCGGCAAGGTGGCCTTCCTCTTCCCCGGCCAGGGCTCGCAGTACGTCAACATGCTGGCCGACGTGCCCGATCCCATCGTGCGCGAAGTCTTCGCGGAGGCCGACCGTACCATGGGGCCGATCCTCGGTCGCTCTCTCACGAGCTATGTCTACCAGGATGCCGGTGATGTCGCGGCCATGGAGGCCGCCGAGGAGGCGCTCAAGGACACCACCATCTGCCAGCCCGCCATGGTCGCGACCAACATCGCCATCATGCGCTTGCTCGGCAAGCACGGCGTGGTCCCCGACCTGGTGATGGGGCACAGCCTGGGTGAATGGGCGGCCGCGGTCGGCGCGCGCATGATCGACTTCTCCGAGGCGCTGGTGGCCGTCAGCGCGCGGGCGCGCGCCATGGCGTCGGTGTCCATTGGCGACAAGGGCAAGATGGCCTCGGTGCTGGGGCCGACCGAGGAGATCGTGCGGCGCCTACCCGAGATCGGCGGCTACCTCACACCAGCCAACATGAACAGCAAGAAGCAGACGGTCATCGCCGGCGCCAGCGACGCCGTGGATCGCGCCGTCGAGTTTTTCAACAACCTGGGCATGACCGCGCAGATCATTCCCGTGTCGCACGCCTTTCACAGCAAGGTGGTGGCGCCGGCCGCGGACGCGCTCTATCGCACCATCTGCGAGATGAAGCTTGCGCCGCCCGCCATTCCGCTGGTGGGCAACATCGACGGTCAGCTCTACCCGGAACACGACATGGAGACCATTCGTCGCCGCCTGGCGGATCAAATGGCGTCGTCGGTCCAGTTCGTCAAGGGCGTGGAAACCTGCTACCGCGAGGGCGCGCGCATCTTCGTCGAGGTCGGGCCCAAGCGCGCGTTGCAAGCCCTGGCCGAAAACATCCTCGAGGACAAGTCCGACGTCCTCTGCCTTTCCACCAACCACCCGAAGCGGGGCGGCGTGCGCTCGTTCCACGATGCCATGTGCGGCCTCTACGCCGCGGGCATTCCTCGGCCCGAGCATTTGCGCCGTGTCCCGGACATTCGCACCACCGCCGCCGTCACGCGTGTCGCGGTCGGAAGCGAAAGTCTCACGCCATCGAACGGAGCTGCCATCGCCATGAGTACGGATCGCACACGATCTTCTTTTGCCAATCCAGGCCAGACGGATTACGAGGGCCTGGGCCGGCTCTTTGCCCGCTTCCTCGATGAGGGCATGGCGCTCTACGGCGGCGCCGGCCGCCCCGCCGCGCCCGCGCCCGTTGCGCGGGCCGGGTCCATCGTCATCTCTGGCGCCGGGCTGGGCCTGCCCGGCGAGAGCCGCCGCGTATTCGACGACGGCAACGTCGACCGCATCCTGGCCGGCGAATCCTTCATCGAGCCGGTGCCGCAGAGGCTGCGCGAGCGCATGCTGGGCAAGAACATCGTCCGCTTGCACAAGCGCGAGATCGGCGAGCCGAGCCTGGAGCCTATCCGCTCCACCGACGAGGTCATTCGTCTGGCCGCCCGCAAGGGCGCATTCAACCTGGCCGAGGAGTTCGGCATCTCTACCGAGCGCACCGATGTCTTCGACACCACGACGGCGCTGGCCATCGGCGCCGGTATCGAGGCCTTGCGCGATGCCGGCATCCCGCTCGTGCGTCACTACCGCCGCACCACCACGGGCAGCTACTTGCCCGACCGCTGGCGTTTGCCCTTGGCCATGGCCGACGAGACCGGCGTCATTTTCGCCTCGGCCTTTCCCGGCTTCGACAACGTGGTCGGCGAGGTCACGCGCTTCCACGAGGCGCGCGAGAATAAGACCGACTACCAGTTCGACCGTCGCTTCATCTTCCAGGTACTGGCCATGGGACACGCCCAGTTCGCCGAAATGCTCGGCATTCGTGGCCCCAACGTCCAGGTCAATTCCGCCTGCGCATCGACCACGGTGGCGGTCGGCATGGCGGAAGACTGGATTCGCCTGGGCCGTTGTCGCCGCGTGGTCATCATCAGCGCCGACGAGCTGACCTCGGACAATTTGATCGAGTGGATGGGCGCGGGTTTCCTCGCCACGGGCGCGGCCACGACCCAGGACGTGGTCGAGGAAGCCGCTCTGCCGTTCGATCGCCGCCGTCATGGCATGCTGATGGGCATGGGCGCGTGCGCCCTGGTCGTCGAGTCCGAGGACGCCATCCGCGAGCGCGGCATGCGCGGCGTGGTCGAGGTACTGGGCACCGAAATCGCCAACAGTGCCTTCCACGGGTCGCGACTGGACGTCGCCCACATCGAAAGCGTGATGGAGAAGCTGGTCGCCGGTGTCGAGCAACGGCACGGCCTGGATCGCCACGCCATGGCCAAGGAGATGGCTTTCATCTCGCACGAGACCTACACGCCCGCGCGTGGCGGTAGCGCCGCCGCGGAAGTGTTCGCCCTGCGCAGGACCTTCGGCAACTCGGTGAACGACGTGGTCGTGGCCAATACCAAGGGTTTCACCGGCCATCCCATGGGGGTGGGCGTCGAGGACGCGGTTGCGGTCAAGATCCTGGAAAAGCAGATCGTGCCGCCGGTGCCCAATTTCAAGGAGCCCGATCCCGAGCTTGGCACGCTCAAT
Source organism: Pseudomonadota bacterium (assembly GCA_017881285.1). GTDB lineage: Bacteria > Myxococcota_A > Polyangia > Fen-1088 > Fen-1088 > Fen-1118. Next base: position 16,997 of record JADGRD010000007.1, read on the forward strand.
CTCTCCAAGGGCGGGCGCTACCCCGTGCGCTTCGCCTTGCGGCTCGCGGCGGGCTTCGGCTCGCAGATCGCGATGTCGCTCTTCCGCCGGGTGTCCGGCGTCGAGCAGCGCATCGCCGATCAGGCAACGTACGATCGTTGGCTCGCCGAGGTGTCGGGCTATGGCAAGCCCAGCCTGGAAGTCCAGCAGCGGACCTTGCGTATCAAGGATGAGGGCCAGCCCGCGCGCGAGCCGGCGCAGTCGCGCTGGGTTCCTGGAACGGGGCCGAGTGCGCTCACCAGCGGTGGCACGCCAAGCGTAGTGTCGGCTGCGGTGCCAGTCGCGGCGACGGCCACGGCTCCGGCTCCGTTGCCGGCTCCGGCTCCGTTGCCGGCTCCGGCTCCGTTGTCGACCACGGCCACGGCTCCGGCCTCCGGGAACGACGTGCTGGAGAAGGTGCTTGGCATCGTGGCGGAGAAGACCGGCTACCCGCGCGATATGCTGGATCTCGATCTCGATCTGGAGGCCGATCTGGGGATCGACACGGTCAAGCAGGCGGAAGTGTTCGCGATGGTTCGCGAGACCTTTGGGATTCCCCGCCGGGATGACCTGAAGTTGCGCGATTACCCGACCCTGCGCCACGTGCTCGGCTTCGTCGAGCAGGGTAGAGGCATCGCTTCGGGAACGGCCACGACTACGGCTCTCCCTTCGGGAGCTTCGGGACCAACACCACCCCCGCCACCCCCCCCTTCGGGGACTTCGGGACCTACACCAACCCAACCATACCCGCTCGCTTCGCTCGCGTCCTCGCCGCTCGCTCCCTCCTCCGGGGACCTCGGGTCCTACACCTCCCCCCCCACCCCCGCTGGCTCCGCCAGCGCCCACGCGCCTTCGCCGGCCAAGGCTCCGGCTCCGGCCCCCGCATCTGGTGGCGAGGTGGTTGAGAAGGTACTGGGGATCGTGGCGGAGAAGGTGT
>JADGRD010000008.1 GCA_017881285.1 Pseudomonadota bacterium
CAAGTCCATGCGGCTCATGTCGCTGGCGGCGCGTTTCGGCCGGCCCGTGATTTGCCTGCTCGACACCCCCGGCGCCTTCCCCGGCATCGACGCCGAGGAACGTGGCCAGGCCGAGGCGGTGGCCAAGAGCCTGGAGGTCATGGCATCGCTACCCGTGCCCATCATTTCCGTGGTCATCGGCGAAGGCGGTTCGGGCGGGGCGCTGGCCATCGGCGTCGCGGACCGCGTGATGATGCTGGAGAACTCCGTCTACTCGGTCATCACGCCGGAGGGCTGCGCGTCGATTCTGTTTCGCAGCGACGAGCGCAAGGCCGAGGCGGCCGCGGCCATGAAGATGACCGCGCCCGAGATTATGCGGCTGGGAGTCATCGACGAGATCATCCCCGAGCCACCGGGCGGTGCGCACCGCGATTTCGACCTCACGGCGCGCAACCTCGCGGCGGCGATCGGCCGTCACCTGGCGGAACTGATGCCGCTGCCGCCCAAGGTGCTCATGGATCAGCGCTACGACAAGTACCGCCGCATGGGCGCGTTCGTCGAGTCCGGTGGGCGGGACAGGCTGTCGTAGAAGGGTGTGCCACACAGGCTTGCGCGCCGCAGATGGGCGCCTTCATGCTAGGGTCCGTGCCGTGGCAGAGGAAGCACAACCCAAGCAGACATTGCGCAGCATCAGCCCGGGCGCCGAGGAGATCCTGGGACGCTATTTCCCCGTCCTCGACCACGGCTTCGCCGCGCTGGTCGACTACATGGGCACCGACGAGGACATCACGCGCGCGGCCCGCGTGAGCTATGGCTTCGGCACGCGTACGCGGAGCCAGACGCGTGGCCTGATCCGCTACCTGCGCCGGCACAAGCACACCACGCCCAGCGAGATGGTCGAGCTCAAGTTCCACTGCTCGATGCCTATCTTCGTGGCGCGGCAGTGGATTCGCCACCGCACCGCCAACGTCAACGAGATGTCGGGCCGCTACAGCCTGATGCCCATGCTCTTCTACCAGCCGTCCGCGGAGCAGCTGCAAGCGCAGAGCGAGGGGAACCACCAGGGCCGGGCGGGCGCGCCGCTCGACGCCGATCTGCGCGCGGAGGCCTTTCGCCTCTGGCACGAGCAGCGCGACTCCGCCGTCGCCACCTACGAGTGGCTGAACGCGCACGAGGTGGCGCGCGAGATCGCCCGCATCGACCTGCCGCTCTCGACCTACACGCAGTGGTACTGGAAGATCGACCTGCACAACCTGCTGCACTTTCTCACCCTACGCGTGGACACGCACGCGCAGTGGGAGATCCAGGAGTACGGCCGCGTGATGGCGGGGATGCTCAAGCGCGTGGCACCGCTGTCCTACGAGGCGTGGATCGACTACGACGTGTGCGGGGCGCGCCTGTCGCGTATGGAGATGGACGTGTTGCGCGCTCTCGTGCGCCCCGCGGGCGACGGCATCGCGGCCCGGTCAGGCGAGCTGTCCCGCGCCGACATGGAAGGCAAGGGTCTCGCGCGACGCGAGGTCGACGAGATGCTCGCCGCGCTCGTCCGCGCGGAGGTGCCTGACTTCGAGCTCGACCTCGTGCGCGCCAAGCCGGCCTCCTACTTCGAGGAGAAGGCCGCGGCCGCCGTGCCCGCCTCCGCTCCCGCGCCGAGCGAAGGATGAGGTCCTGGTTCGCCATGGTCAAACCTGGAGATGTCCCCATGATCCGAAACAACAAGTACCGTTGGCTCGCAATCGGTTCCGCGGCTCTCGTTACGACCTTCCTTGCGGTGTGTGGGGGGAGCAGCCCCTGCGTTCCGTCCAGGTGCACATCGGGAGCCTTGATGACGATTCCCATCGGGTCGAGCGCGGCGAGCCTGGCCGGCACCACGGTGACCGTCTGCCGGAACGCCGAGTGTTACACGGCGACGTTGCCCGACGTGCCGGCCGCGGGAGGAGGTGGCACAGGCCTCTTCTTCTCAGGCACCACCTTCGTCTTGGGAACCCTGTGGCAGAACGCCAGCGGATCGATCGGGTTGGACCTCGAATGGCACTTGGATTCCAGCCAGCTCCAGGACGGTGACCATTACACCATCAGCTTTACCAGCGCGGCCGGCATCACGACCACGATGCTCGACAAGACCGCCACCTACACGCAACTTCCGCCCTCGTCCGAGGAGTGCGCCGGGGGAGCGACCTGCTCGATCGCTAATCTGACCACTACCTAGGCTCAACCCAGCAAGTCGCCGTCGCTGGCGGGCAACGGAGTCTTGACCGTCTGACACAAAAACTCGCAGGCGGCGGCGACGGCCTCGTGGGTACCGGTAAGCACGAGGACGTCGTTCTCACGCAGAACCTCGTCGGCAGAAGGGAACACCGCCTCGCCGGCGCCGCGCTCGATGGCGAGGACGGTGGCACCGGTCAGACCGCGCAAGTTCAGCTCCTTCAGGCTGCGGCCGATGCAGGGGGCATCCTTGCCCACGGGCAGGGCACGCGGCTCGCCGATGCCGGGGAGAAGGGTGCGCAGGTCATCCAGCTTGCTCGCCGCCGGCTGCCCGCTCCGACTCTGCGCGACCAGGGCTTCGAGGATGGCCTGCGCGCCCGCGCGCACGTGCCCTTCCAGATTGGTGGCGCTGCGCCAGAAGGGCAGGCCGAGCAGGGCCACGCCGGCGACGAGCACGATGGCGAAGGGAAAGGCGGTGGGCAAGAAGGGCTGGGTCAGGGCCACCAGCGGCGCCCCCGCGGCGAAGAGAATGGCGAGCTCGAGCGTGGCGCGCAGGGCTCGCCGCGGCGCCTCCGCCAGATCGACGCCACTTCTCGACGCGGGGAAGGCGCCCTCGGCGAGCAAGCGCCCGAGACGGCGGGCAGTGAGCAGGGCGCTCCAGAAGAAGGGCAGGGCCAGGGCGATGGCCGACAGAGTCACCAGCGCGCGGGCCAGCGTGGGGTGAACTCGGCCAGTCAGCGCGTCGGCGACCCGGCCGCGGGCGAGCGACGAGGCGATGACCAACCCGGCGATGATAACCACGTCGAGAATCAGGAAACCGGCGCGGCGGCGAATGTGCGTCCATTCGGCGCGGCCGCGGGCCTCGCCCAGGGCCTGCACCCACGAGCCGTAGAGCGCGGCGAAGGTTTGGACCGCATGCGGCAGCCGGCGATCGACGTAGGCGGCGAAGCCCGCGGACCCACGAATCAGGAACGGCGTGAGCAGCGTGGTGACGGCGGAAACGGCGATGGCGACGGGAAAGAGAAAGCCGCGCAGCACACCGGCCGCGGCACCGAGCCCCGCGATGATGAAGGAGAACTCGCCGATCTGGGCCAGGCTCATGCCGGCTTGAATCGACAGACGCACGCCGTTGCCGGCGACGAACGCGCCGAGGCTCACGCCCAGCACCTTGCCGGCAACCACCACGGCCGAGAGCAGAAGCACTGCGGCCGCGTGGTCGCGGATGGCCACCGGATCGATGAGCATGCCGATGGACACGAAGAACACCCCGGCGAAGACGTGACGGATGGGGCGCACCAGGCCTTCCACCCGCTTGGCCTCGCCGGATTCGGAGACCAGGGCGCCGGCTAGGAAGGCCCCGAACGCGACCGAATAGCCGGCCTTCTGCGCCAGGAAGGCAAACGCCAGGGCCAGGCCCAGGCAAGACATCAGCAGGGTCTCGGGCCACTTGCCGCGCGCGATCAGGCGGACCAGCCTCGGCACGAGCAGCATGCCCCCGGCCAGCATCACGGTCAGGAAGCCGAGCAAGCGGCCCGTGGTCTGGACGAGGACCGAGGCGGACATGGAGCTGCCGCCGCTGACGGCCGTCAGAACCGCGAGCAAGAGGATGGCGATAAGATCCTCGGCGACCAGCACCGAGAAGACGATTTCACCAAGCCGGCCGCCGATGCTCTTGTCGGCGAAGGTTTTGGCGATGATGGTAGTGCTCGAGATGGCGCAGATGGTGCCCGCGAAGATGCTCTCGGTGGCGCCCCAGCCGAGGAGACGGCCCGAGAAGTAGCCGAGCCATGTCACTAAGCTGCACTCGATGAGGGCTACCAGCCCGCCGGTCGGCGCGGTGCGGAGCAAGCGGCGCAGGCTGAATTCCAGGCCGAGCGAGAACATGAGCAGGATGATGCCGAGGTCGGAAAGCGAATGGGCGAGGGCGGGGTGGACGGCCAGGCTGGCCGGCATGTGCGGGCCGACGAGGAATCCGGCGAGCAGGTAGCCGAGCACGATGGGCAAGCCGAGGCGTTGAAAGAGGGTAGCGCAGACGGCCGCGACACCCACGATGAGCACGAGATCCGCCAAATAGGTATTGGCCCCGGCGGAGGTCGCGACGAGCAGGGGAAGGGCGCCTAGGCCGCTCATGGCAGCGTCCCGGACGGCACGCCGAGCGATCCAGCCCGGCCGTTGTCCGCGCGCTTCCTCGGCAGCGAAGTTCTGCTACTCTCGACCTGCATGTCGTTCGGCACTTGCGCGCGGAGCATGGGGTTCGTCATTTGCCTCGGCCAACTCCTGGCCGGCTGTGGACAGAATACCTCGGACCGCGTCGACTTTGCCCTGCGAACCTTGGACTTCGAGTTTTCCAGCGAAAGTACGCAGTGGCGGCAGGCGCCTTCGACGGCGGTGCCCAACATGGTGTGCGCGGGGCCGCAGGCGCTTGCTACCGACTGCTGCTCCCCCCCGGCCACCCTGCCGGCCGCCGACTGCCAGCAATACCCCATCGCGTGCGATCCGTTGAGCAACTTCTGCGCGCTCACCTTCGATATGGAAGTAACGAAAAAGGTGGATCTGGTCGCGGATGGCACCGAGGTGGGGGCCGTGGATGGGCGCGTCTTCACCCGTGTCTCGCTCGTGACGTTGAGCACGTCGGTCGGCGACACTGACGATCTGCCCATTCGCGGCGCCAACCTGTACATCGGCCCCGGCGACGCGGGTAGCTCGTCGAGTCCGGCCGCGACCCTGCTCGCGCCGGTGAGCCTGACCCTGGGCACCACCGTCGTGGCGCCCAGCGCGGAGGCCCAGCAGGCCTTTTCGGGTCTCGCCCGGGACTACCGCACGCCCTTCTCGCTGTGGCTGGCCGGGCATTTCGTGATCTCGAACGGCAGCGCGCCGGCCGGCACGGTCACCTTTAGCGTGAAGGCCCGCGCCGAAGCGGTGTACTAGTGACGCCCGTCAGAAGAACGGGCGGGTTTCCGCGGACGAGGCGCGCGGCCGGCAAGGCGCGAGGAGGGCGCATGGCCGTAGCTATGTAACCGACGAGCAACGCTGCCGGACGCGATGGATCGGCCGCGCAAACCTGCCCGGGATTCTGACGGGCGGAACTAGCTCAGGCGCTGCGGGACTCGGCCTTGGGGACCAGCCGTAGACGCGTTTCCTCGACAGCCGGCATCTCCTGCGTCCGGCTCACCTGCTCATTGATCAGATCCTTGAGCGCCTTGCCGACCTTGAAAAAGGGAAGATGCTTGGCCTTGACCGCGACCGCGGCGCCGGTGCGCGGGTTGCGCCCCTTGTACGAGCCATAGTGACGGATCTCGAAACTGCCGATGCCGCGGATCTCGACGCGCTCGCCACGACGGAGCGCCTCCTCGATGGAGTCGAACACTCGGTTGACCAGAGCCTCGGACCTCCCCTTGGATAGGTGCCTTGCCTCCGCCAAATGCTTGATCAAGTCGGATTTTGTCATGCTACCACCGCGATCTGCTTGGCGCGGCCACCGCCTCCAGCGAGCCGGATTGGCCGCACCCAGGATTCCATCGGTAGAAGCCGGTGGAACTTGACTGCTCGCCGGTTGCGCCCATGGTACGACTTTTTCTGCCTCCGCGAACAGCTAAGGTAGACTCCACCGGAGTATGGCAGTGGTCACCTTCACGACCGACTTTGGCTCCGCCGACGCCTACGCGGGCGCGATGAAGGGGGTCGTGCTGTCGCTCACGCCAGACGCGGTGCTGGTGGACATCACGCATGAAATCCCACGACGCAACGTGGCCGCGGGGGCTCTGACCTTGGCCCAGGCAGTCCCGTTTTTCCCCCCTGGATCGGTGCACGTGGCGGTCGTGGATCCGGGCGTGGGCGGACAGCGGTCCGACCTGGTCATCGAAGCCGGCGGCCGGGTATTCGTGGGCCCGGACAACGGAGTCCTCTCCTTGGCCACGCGGTCGCCGCGTCGGGCCTTCCGTATCGACAGCCCGTATTTCCGTCGCGAGCCCGTAAGCCCGACCTTTCATGGCCGCGATGTCTTCGCCGTGACCGCGGGCAGAATCGCCGGGGGCTGCCCGGCGAAGGAGGCGGGCCCGCCGATCGACGAAATTGTCGAGTTGCCGGCCATGGAAGACGGTCCACTGCAGGGCGAGTGCCGTGCCACCGTCATTCACGTCGATGGCTTCGGCAACCTCATCACCTCCCTGGGTGCCGGCCGCAGCGATGGACGCTGGCAGCTTCGCTGCGCGGACCGGCGCTTCGATCTCGCCGGGGGACGCACCTTCTCGGACGTGGCGGCGGGCGACCTCGTGCTCTACGAGGGGTCGAGCGGGCGCATCGAAATCGCCCTGCGCGATGGCTCGGCGGCGGACCTGACCGGCGCCAGGGCCGGAGCGCAACTCGAACTTCGGAGGCTTCCATGAAAGGCGCCAGTATGGCGGCCCTGCTCGCCCTTGGGCTGGGTGGGTGCTCGATAGGCAAGGGCGTGGGTGCGGCCAGCGGGTCCATCTACGAGCTCGGCTGCAACAAGAATGGGGACTACGGGCAGACCCCCGACGGCGGCGCCACCATGGACAACCCGGTGCCCTACGACCTCAAGCCAACCTACTTCGCGGGCGAGCCCATCGACGATCTCCGCGAGCACAGCTCGGGTTCGGAGATCATGAGCAACCGCTTGACCATCCGCCTCCAGCGTTCCGGCAAGCAAATCGAGCTCAACGACGTGCTCACCTTCGACGTGTCCAGTTCCTACGAGGTCGCGCGCTGCGTGCGCGGCTGCGTGGGGTCCAAGCCGGGCTGCGGCTGGGACGAGACCAACTGCTACCGGGCGTCGGACACGGGACCGGGGCGCATACGCGTCCAGTACGACAGCGATGTGCACGCCGCATTGGCCCTCAAGTCGACCTGCACGGCCAACCTGGTGGGCAGCGCGATATCGCGCCCCGTGCCTGTCTCGTATGCCAACGATCCGGCCCCGGTCGTCGCCAACGGCGCCTGGGACTCGTGGGTCGAGCTCCAGGAGTTCGGCACCGCCAGCCAGGCCAAACGGGTGCCGCAAGACCGCGATCCCATCGGCCCCAAGTTCCGCGTCGACTATGGCGAGCGCGTGTACGCGTCCAGCTTCTATCTCACGCTCATCGATGACCAGGTGGTGTCCGCCGCCATCAACAACCTGCCCAAGCCGGAACCCCAAATGGGCGGCACGCTGGGCGGCGACCCGACCACCGGCCGGTTCGATTTCGATGTTCAGCGCGGCCAGGGCGCGCAGTTCTTCCCCTGACCCTCCCGGCACCCCTTGCCACGCACCCGTCTGCCGATTGACCCGCTGTTGCCGGAGATCGTGGCCGGCCTGGCGCGGTCAGCGTGTCTCGTTGTCGAGGCGCCGCCCGGCGCGGGCAAGACCACGCGCGTGCCCCCGGCGCTCCTCGCGGGTGGGGTGGGGGATGGCGAGATCATCGTGCTCCAGCCGCGGCGCCTGCCCGCGCGCCTCGCCGCCGCGCGCGTCGCCGAGGAGATGGGCGAGGAGGTCGGCCGGACCGTCGGCTACACGGTTCGCTTCGAGGACGTGGGCGGTCCTCACACGCGCATCCGTTTCATGACCGAGGGTATTCTCCTGCGCCGGCTGCTTGGCGAGCCGACCCTGCCGCGGGTCGCCGCCGTCCTCCTCGATGAGTTTCACGAGCGCCACCTGGCCACGGATCTGGCCCTGGCACTCCTCGCCCGGCTGCAGAAGACAGCACGGCCCGACCTTCGCCTGGCTGTGATGTCCGCGACTCTCGAAAGCGAACCCATTCGCGAGTTTCTCGGTGGTTGTCCGGCCGTGCGCAGCGAAGGCCGCCTCTTTCCTGTCGACCTCGAGTACCCGGAGTCGTCGGACGACCGGCACCTGGCCGAGCGGGTCGTGTCCGCGGTGCGCCGGTTGCACCAGGAAGGTTGCCCGGGCGACATTCTGGTCTTTCTGCCCGGCGCGGGGGAGATCCGCCGCGCGGCCGAGACTCTCGATCCACTGGCGCGGGCCAAGGGCTTGCTCGTGCTGCCGCTGCACGGCGATCTCTCGCCCGCCGAGCAGTGGCGGGCCGTGACCCCGGCGGCCCAGCCCAAGGTTATTCTCTCGACCAACGTGGCCGAAACCTCGGTGACCATCGAGGGCGTGGTCGCGGTGATCGATTCGGGCCTCGCCCGCATCGCATCGCACTCGCCGTGGAGCGGCCTGCCCCGGTTGGCCGTGGGGAAGATCAGCCAGGCCTCGGCCATCCAGCGCGCCGGCCGCGCCGGCCGCACCGCGCCCGGCCGGGCGTTGCGGCTCTACCCGCGCCACGATTTCGAATCGCGCCGGCCCTACGAGATCCCGGAGATCGGCCGCCTCGACCTGTCCGAGGCCCTGCTCACGCTGGCCGCGCTCGGCATCCGGGATGCAAACCGCTTCGACTGGTTCGAGGCGCCGGGGGCGGCGGCGTTGGAGGCGGCGACGGCGCTGTTGCGGCGACTCGAAGCCGTCGACAGGCAGGGCGGACTGACCGCCACCGGCCAACGCATGTTGAGGTTCCCGGCCCATCCGCGCCTGGCCCGTCTGCTTGTCGAGGGTGAGCGGCTCGGGGTGGGGCAGGAGGCCGCCGCGCTCGCCGGGTTGCTGTCGGAGGGCGACATCAGCGATGAGGCGAGGGTGCGCTTTGGCAGAGGCGGGCAGCAACGGGACGTGCGGGAGGGGGGCGACCTGTTGGAACGGCTGGACCGCTTTGGGCAAGCGCGGCAGGCGCGGTTCGACCGCGGCCGGCTGCGCGCGCTCGGCGTGGATGCGCGAGCTGCTGAGGCCGCGGACCGAGCACGGCGACAGTACGCTGGGGCACTCGGCGGGACGGCCATGGCCAAGTCCGCGGCAAGGCCGGCGAGCCCTGACGAGGTGGATAGCGCTTTGGCCATGGCGGTCCTGACCGCGTTCCCGGACCGGCTGATGCGGCGGCGGACACCCGGCGCCAGCCAGGCCGTCCTGGCCACGGGTGGGGCTGCCGAGGTCGGGCCACTGCCACCTGCCGACCTGCTGGTGGCCGTGGATGCGGAGGAGCGGGCGGGCGCGACTGGCCGGCAGTCCGGGCGTGGCCTGATGGTTCGTCTGGCGGTGGGGGTGAAGCCCGAGTGGCTGCTCGACCTGGTGCCGGGAGGACTTTCGGAATCGGAGGAGATCCGGTGGAATGCGAGCACCCTGCGCGTCGAAAGCGTGGCCCGCCTCTGCTATGGGGCGGTGGTTCTCGACGAAACCCGGCGGGCCGCGAAGCCATCGCCGGAGGCCAGCCGGCTGTTGGCTGAAGCGGCGCTGGCGGCGCATGCCGGCGATGCCGCCATTTCCAGCGGATCGCTTGCAGTGCTTCAAGTAAAGCTTGAGCTTCTGCGCGGGGCCTTTCCCGAGAAGGAAATGCCGACGCTCGACAGGGAACGGATGCACGTCACGGTGGTCGCGGCCTGCGAAGGATTGACCAGCATGGCCGACCTTTTGGCGGTGCCCTTGGAAGAGCGGTTCCGCCAGGCGTTGTCGCGCGAGACGGTCGAATTCCTGCGCAACGAGACCCCCGAATGTATCCGGCTGCCCGGGGGCCGGCAGGTCGTGGTGAACTACGAGGCGGGCAAGCCGCCCTGGGTCGAGTCGCGCTTGCAGGACTTCTTCGGCCTGAGCGCGGGGCCCGCGATCTGCCGCGGCCGGGTGCCGCTCACTCTGCACCTGCTCGCGCCCAATCGTCGCGCGGTTCAGGTCACCAGCGACCTGGCGGGCTTCTGGCGCAAGCACTACCCCGAGATCCGCCGCGAGCTAGGCCGGCGCTACCCCCGCCACGCCTGGCCCGAGGATGGCGCCACCGCCACGCCACCAGCGCCGAAGCCGAGGCGGTGAGCCCCTTATCCCAGCCTTCTCCCCGCAAGGTGGGGAGAAGGGGCCGGACAACAAGCGCGCGGCTAAAGTTTTTCGCACGATACCCGATTTGCCCATGGGATAGAGGAAGATTGGAATGTCCCAATCGACCGCGATTTTCGCCGTATCTGGGAGTTCTCCATGACAATCAAAAACGTCGCGTTCGTGCTCGGTTCCATGGCCATGGCCTTCGCCCTGTCGGGCTCGACCTGCGGCAGCGAGGACGCCTGCGTCGCCGCCAAAGAACACATGTGCGGCAAGATCACCGACATGAACTGCTACGCGGCGTTCATGGACAACGCCCAGCAGAAGATCATCGACGCCTGCGGCCAGGCCGAGCTCGATGCCTACATCCCGGCGGTGCAGAACGCGTGCAGCGCCGCCGTCTCGAGCGGCGTGACCATGAATTGCGGCGCCATCGCGGGCAAGAGCTACGCGGGGCCGCAATCCGACGCCGGAGGCGGCACCTGCGACGCCGGCGCACCCATGAGCTTCAGCTACAGCGGCACAGCCACGGCGGACGGCCGCCCGGCCCAGCTCTCGTTTACCATCGCCGGCACCTCGGTCACTGCCGGCACGCTCTACGCCACTGGCACCTGCGGGACCAACATCCGTCTCACCACCACCAATGTCTCGTTCACCGGCGTGCTGAGCGGGAGCTGGGAATCTCCGAGCGGTAGCATCAGTGCCACCTGGACGGGAGGTGACTCCGTGTGCGGCACGCAGTTGACCGCCGTGGACGGCTACCCCACCAGTGGCTCGCTCACCATCAGCATGGTTGGCAGCAAGGTGCAGTTGCAGCGAATCATCAGCGCCGCCGAGCCCTACGAGTTCTCGCCGAGCGGCGTGACGTACACCCCGCCATCGGCCACCTGCACCTCGCCCAAGGCGGACAGCGGCGCTGCGCGGGATACCACCAGCGGCAGCGATGCGCTCGGCCCGGTCTGCACCAAGCTGGCCGCCTGCTGCCCGACCGTCACGGACATCCCGGCCTTGCAGAGCGACTGCTACACCACGCTCTCGAACGGCATGGGCGATTCCGGCTGCCAGATCACCTGGGACTCGCTCACGCGCCTCGGCTACTGCGCGGGCATTTGAGGAACGCGAGCCCGGTGCCGCGGGCTAGCGAAAATCCGGGACAGGGTTTCGTTCTTGTGCCAGAACTCGTCCACCCATGCCCGAGGCATCCGCGGACAATGAATTCGAGGAAAGCGTAGGCACGCAGTCGCAAGTGCCGATCCTGCCGGCGGCCCAGCGCCCGCCCGTTCCCCCCGAAGCCCTCGCGCACCGTGATCTGCAAAGCGGCCCCTTCTGGCAGCGCCTTGCCGCCTATGCGGATGTTTCCGAGGCGGACTTCCTGGACCACCAGTGGCAGGCCAAAAATTCGATCACCAACATTCCTAGGCTGCTCGCCGCGATCGAGGGACTGGTGTCGCCCGAGTTCATCCGCGATGCCGAGCAGGGCTTCCACCACGCCCCCATGCCGGTGCGCGTCTCGCCCTACCTGCTGTCGCTCATCGACTGGAGGAACCCCTACGAGGATCCCCTCCGTATCCAGTTCATCCCCCTGCTGTCGCGGCGGTTGCCCGATCATCCCAAGGTCGACCTCGATCCCCTGCACGAGCGCCAGGACATGCCGGTGCCCGGGCTCACGCATCGCTACCCGGACAAGGCGCTGTTCCTGCCCGTGGCCACCTGCCCCGTGTATTGCCGCTTCTGCACGCGCAGCTACGCCGTCGGTCTCGACACCGAGGAGGTGCACAAGCTGACGTTCAGCGTGGATCCCGAACGCTGGCGCGCGGCCATCGACTATGTGGACTCGCGGCCGGAGCTCGAGGACATCCTCATTTCCGGCGGAGACGCCAGCCAGCTGCGCGCGGATCAGATCACCTTCCTCGGGGAGGCCTTCCTGGCCATTCCGCACGTGCGCCGCATTCGCTTCGCCACCAAGGGGCTGGCGGTCATCCCGCAGAAGTTTCTCACGGACGACGCGTGGACCGACGCCCTCACGCGCATCGTGGAGAAGGGCCGCCAGCAACACGTGGACGTCATGATTCACACGCACATCAACCACCCCAACGAGATCACGTCGATCACGCAGGCCGCGGCCGACAAGCTCTACGAACGGGGCATACTCGTGCGCAACCAGACCGTGCTCATCCGCGGCGTGAACGACTCGGTCGCGACCATGGGCCTGCTCATCAAGCGCCTGGCGTATATCAACGTCCATCCGTACTACGTCTACGTGCACGACATGGTGAAGGGGGTCGAGGATCTGCGCACCACCGTGGCCACCGGCGCGTACATCGAGAAGCGGATTCGCGGGCTGGTCGGCGGCTTCAACATGCCGACCTTCGTGGTGGACACGCCGGGCGGCGGCAAGCGCGAGGTCCATTCCTACGAACACTACGCTCCCGAAACCGGCGTCAGCGTCTACGTCTCGCCGGTGGTGCACCCGGGGGAGTACTTCTGCTATTTCGATCCCATCCATCTCTTGCCTGCGGCCGGGCGCGCGCGTTGGGCGCAGCCCGAGGAGCACGACAAGATGATCGAGGAAGCACTCGCCATCGCCCGGAGCAAGGCGTGAGCGCGGCCGGCGCGGGCATCGACCAGGGGTGGCGGCAGTTCGAGGCGGGGAACCTCGCGGCCGCGCGCAAGATCGCCGAGCGCGAGCTGCGCGACGACCCCGAGCACCCCGATGTGTTGGTGTTGCTCGCGGCGTGCCATCGCGGGCAGGGCGAATTCGAAGAGGCGCTCGGACTGCTGGAGAGGTCGGCGCGCGCCGCCCCCGAATGGAGTGAACCCGCGCAGTGCATGGCCGAGATCCTGGGACAGGATCTGGACCGACCGGCGGCGGCTCTCGTCCACGCCGCTACGGCGCTGGACCGAGCCGAGGAGGAAGACGAATTCCTGGACGCACTTCTCCTCAAGGCTGGGCTGGAGATCCAGCTGGGCAAGACCAAGGCGGCGCAAGCCACCTTGTCGGAGCTGCCATCCGCCGAGGAAGTCGCGCTGCCCCCGGACATTTCGCTCGACCTGGCCTACCTGTTCCTGGAGGCGGAGCTCGTCGAGGAGGCGGAGCACAGGTTCCGGTTGCTGGCGGACGTGGACGCGGAGGACGCCGAGGCGTGGTACGGGCTCGGTCTTTGCGCGGAGGAACGCGACGACGAGGCGGCGAAACGCCAAGCCTGGTTGCGCGCGCTGGCCCTCGACGGCAAGGCGCCCCTGCAGAAACCACACATGAGCGAGGCCGACATGGCGGAGGTGGCGGAACAGGCGCTGCGCGAGCTACCCGAGGCGGCGCGCCGGCTCATCGAGAACGTGCCCATCTTGATCGTCGACCTGCCGGCCAGGGACGAGGTCGAGCACGGGTTGGATCCACGGTTACTCGGTCTCTTCGCGGGCGCTGCCTACAGCGAAGCGTCGTCGGTCGGCGGGGCGCCGCAGTTGACGCAGATCCTGCTCTTCCGCAAGAACCTGGAACGGATGGCGATCGATCCCGAGGACCTGCGCGAGCAGATTCGCATCACCCTGCTGCACGAGACCGGCCATTTCTTCGGCATGTCCGAGAACGACCTGGCCGACGTCGGCCTCGATTAGTTAGAATGTGAACAGATCGGGACGGGCCGCAGCCTTGTCGATGGCGTCGCCGAGTTCTTTCCGGGTCGCCCCCAAGCGGGCCAGGATCTGGCGGATGTTGTTGTAGCGCTGTTTGTACTGCTCCATGCGCACCTGGTCGGGCGAACCGTTCATGACGGCGTCGAAAAGGGGCGTCTTTTCGATGGGAACGACCTTGTCGCCCTCCGGCTTGGGGCCGGTCTTGCGCGGGGTCCACGGTGCGCCCGTGTTCGAGCGGATCTGGAAACCTTCCATATCGGCGGCACTGCAGGTTTCCGCCCCGCCTTTGCAGACCTGCTTGCCCATCTCCACCAGGTTGGCGATGGCCAGCTTGCCGCTCGACGAGAATACGACCCCGTAATTGACCGCGGGCTTGCCCGCGTCGCCGCCGCCCTTGTCGGCCATCTTGGCCGCGAAGGCTTCCAGCGTGGCCTTGTCGGCCTTGGTACGCTTGATGTGGCGCTCGACCTCGCCGTAGAGGTTGATGGTGTCGTAGTAGTAGTTCATCAGCCGATCGACCGCGAGGTCTTCGAGGAGGTAGTAGTTCGCCTTGAAGATGCGCGAGGTGTCGGGACGCGGATCCAGCTTCACCATCTCGAGATCGGCGATCAGCTTCGGGTCGTAAGAGAGGGGATCCTTCTTCTCGGCCTGGAGATGCTGCTGGCTAAGCGCCACGGCTTGGCCGATTTGGGTGACGGTCTCCTGCATCGTCGCCAACTCACCCTTGACCTTCTTGGCGCCGCGGTTTGCGTCGTTGAACATGCGGCGGCCGACGGCCGAAGCGCCGAAGCCGAACCCGACCGCCGCGGCGACCAGCACCGCGATGACGAGAATTACCCTGCTGGCCAGGCCGCCTCCCTTCTGCACGCTGATGGAGGGCCGTCCGTCGTCGGAGGCGGCGCGCAGATCGAAGTGCTTGCCCTCGGGCGGGCGCATGGCCGCGAAAGGATCATTGAACGCGGGAGCCGCGGGCGGTGGCGCGGCCTGGGGCGGCGGCGCCGCGGGGCCGGGGATCGGCGCCATCGGGCTGGGCAGCGCGCTCGGCGGGGGCACCGCGGGCATCCCAGGCATGCCGGGCATCGGCGCGGGTCCGGGCGCGGGAATTCCTCTGGCCAGGCCGAGTCGGGCTTTGAGGTCGGCGATATCTCTTCCAGGACCGGGTCTCTTCGGTTGCTCCAAGGCAGTATCTCCGTGCGTGAGGTGTCGAGTTGCTCCCGGGCGCTCTCCGCGGGGAGGGGTGGATGAAGATATGAGCGAGGACAGGGCATGCCTGTCAAGGGCCGAAGTCAACTAAAAATTCATGGTCGGTCGGGTCGATGCGAACCCACCGGCGTTTCTAGCATGACTTCCGGGTGTTCACTTCGGTTTGTGAGAGGCAATGCACGATGCCCCCGCTCGGCTGGCCGGCGGAGGTTGTCGAGGGGAGCGGGGAAAATCTACTCGGGCTTTTGCGCGGCCAGGAAGCGGCCGATGCGCAAAGCGGAGATGGCGGGCATGCGCGTGAAGCGAACGCCGCAAGGGCCATCCTTTGTCGGGCCGGCGACGACCTCGCCTGAGGCGGTGATGATGTCCGCGCAGCCGGGGAGCTGGAACTGCAACCCGACGAAACGGGTCGCGGAGTTCGCGCCGCTGATCGGATGGAGGCGTATGCCCGTGCGGCTGATGTCGGAAGCCCGGCACAGATAAGGGTAGCCGTTGAGGAAACGGTTCATGAGCAAATCGATCTCGCGACGGGGATTGGCGCGGCGATCACTGTTGCTCGGTTGCGTCCCGTGGTCACACGACGATGTATGCATAGTCCTACATGTAGGTCCTTGACGTCGAATTGTCAATTTTTCCTATTTTGAGCGCGGCGCGATGTTGGGCAAGCGGACGCGCGCGGCTTGACGCCACCTCACCCTGATGTTGATAATCCGCGCGGCGTCTGCGAGCCCGGTGCGGTTGTTGGGAAGCCTTCGCCTGCACGTCCACCCCGAAAAGCGCGAGGAATCAAATGCAACGAATGAAGATCGGACTCATCGCCGCGGTCGTTTTGGCGGGACTCACGGCCCTCTTCCACGTCACGATCACCGATTCGCTCAAGCAATCCGTCCGGCAGAGCGTGGAGGCGAGGGTGGCGCGCGCGCAGAGGGTCTACCGCGACATCAGCCAGTTGAGCGGGCTCAAGCTCGCCAACCTCGCCTCGGGGCGCGCCCGCGCGCCGCAGGTGCTGGCGGTGTTCGACAAGACCGACCCTTCCGCGCGCCAGCAGGCTGCCTACGAGGTCTGCGAGGCGCAGAACCAGCAACTCAAGCAGGAAGGCCGCAAGGCGGACATCGTGGCCATCCTCGACGCCAACGGGAAGATCGTCGGCCGTGATCTGAATCCCAACGCGGACGTCGGCCTGGATCTCCAGGGCAAGTACCCGGCGGTGGGGCAGGCCTTGCACGGCACGGCGGTGAAGGACGTCTGGACCTGGCAGGAGCGTGTGCACGAGGTCGCGGTGGCGCCCGTGCTCAAGGCCGACAACTCGGTCGTGGGCGCGATGATGTTCGCGTGGGTGGTGAGCGCGGTGACCGCGCAGGCCAACCGCGATCTGCTCGATACCGAGATCGGCTTTTTCCACGCCGGCAAGGTCTATGCGTCGAGCTTCGTCTCCAGCGTGGACAAGTCGAAAGAGGATGTGGCCAAGTCGCAGGCCCTGAGCAATCTACTTTTTTCAGGCGAGAAGCTGGCCGAAGGCGCGCTCAAGAACGGGACGCCTACACCTGTCGCCACTTGGGGCAGCGAGGGCATCGAGTACGCCGTGGTGGCGGCGCCTTCGCCCGGCAACTTCGCCGACAAGACGAGCGGCTTCGTGGTGCTGGCCTCGCTCTCCGAGAGCTTGGCCCCTGTGCACGACGCGGGGATGAAGGTCGTGTGGCTGGGTTTGCTGGCCATCATCGTCGCCCTGGTGGGCTCGGTCATGACCGCGCGCCGGTTCATCGCGCCGCTCGACAAGATCGAGTTGGGCGTGGCCGAGGTCATCAACGGCAACATCGACTACACCTGGAAGCCGGTGGGCCAGGACTTCGAGGGGCTGTCCAACAGCCTTAACGTGATGATGGCGCGGCTTCTCGGGCGCGAAGAGCCCAATGAGGATGCGGTCGAGGAAGAGGAGGACGGCGGCACGCCGACCTGGAAGGCCGAGGCCATGGTCATCGAGGAAACCGACGGCCGCGCGCCCGCCGAGACGGTGGCCGCGCTGGGCGGCGAGCACGAAGCCGCCTACTACCCGCGCCTCTACGGCGAGTACGTTGCGACCTTGCAGAAGCTGGGGCAGCCGACCGAAGGCATGAGCGTGCTGGCGTTCATGGCCAAGCTGAGCCTGACCGAGGCCGGTCTGCGCGAGAAGTGGGAGTGCAAGGTCGTGCGCTTCGTGCTCGCCGTGCGTGGCAGCCAGGTCTCTTTCCGCCCCGTCAAGATCTCGTAGTTCGTTGTAATGGGAACCCTGGGAGGGTTCCCAAGCCCTCCCGCGATGGTACGCTGCCGGCAAAGCCGGCAGGCTCCCCACGCGATCGCTAATTCGATTTTCGGCGAAGGCTGATCTAGGCTGCCGAACACCATGCTCACCGGGCTGGAGGTTCTCCTCGGGGAAAAGCTCGATCTGCTGGCCGGCCGTCGCGTGGGCGTGCTGTGCCATCCCGCGAGCGTGAACAGCCATCTGGTTCACATCGTCGACGCGCTGGCCGCGGCCAAGGTCGAGCTGACCCGCTTGCTCGGTCCCGAGCACGGCATTCGTGGCGAGGCGCAGGACATGATCGGCGTGGGCGGCGAGCGCGACGGCCGCACCGGGATTCCCGTCTTGAGCTTGTACGGGGACGGTGTCGAGTCGCTCGCGCCGTCGCCCGAAGCGCTGGCCGATGTCGATGTTCTCGTCGTGGACTTGCAGGATGTCGGCGCTCGCTACTACACCTTCATCTGGACCATGGCCTTGTGCATGCAGGGCGCGGCGCGGGCGGGCATTTCGGTCATCGTGCTCGATAGGCCGAATCCCATCGGCGGCACGGCCATCGAGGGAGGCGAGGTGCGGCCTGGGGCCGAGTCGTTCGTGGGCCTGGGTTCAATCCCGATCCGGCACGGGCTGACCATCGGCGAGGTCGCCCGGCTGGTGGTAGCTGGCATGCCGTGGGGCGGCGAGCGCTTCGCGCAACCTCTCGCC